>VFKK01000324.1 GCA_009885605.1 Cyclobacteriaceae bacterium
CGTATTCGAAAGACTGATCAGCGTTGGTTCACCCAGTCCCTGATGCAATGCTTTCTCAGCCAAAGCACGTCCGATTCGTCCGTTTCCATCTTCAAACGGGTGGATCGATTCGAAATACAAATGTGAAATTCCGGATCGAATCAATGGATTGGATATGGCTTCCGGCTGACCGGGACCAGTTCGGTTAAACCAATGGATGAATTGATTCATTTCTGCCCCAACCCGATCTGATGGAGGCGCTTCGAAGTGGACGGTCTCTTTCCCAATTGCTCCGGACACCACCTGCATCGGGGAAGAGTCAGTTCGCCACTTTCCTGCTTCTAGGTAACGGTTTCCCTCCATGAGCATTTCATGCCAGGCAAACAGATCAGCTTCAGTGAGTGGTTTGACATATGAAGTTCGCACCGCGATCATTAGCTTGGCAATTCCTTTGGCTCGATAATCTTTTACCAGCAAAGGTTGGGCTTCATGGATTCCCAGATTTTTCTTGATTGAAGACATCACGTCCTGACGACTGAGAAATTCTCCCTCAATTTCTGAAGTCTTAATCGCCTCCTCCACCATTATTTCAAGTGCCAATTCCGTTTGATTATCCTTTGGAAAACCAGTTAGAATTCCTGAAATCTGACCTGATTTCACAAGAAATTCTAATATCAGTTTCTCTGAAATTCCAGGTTGATAGGTGAAGACGGGCCAGTCTGTTATTTGCCAATTGTAAAGCATGAGCCGAATATATAAATTATTCGGCTCATAAATCAACAATTAATGAGCCGATTAAAATGATTATTCGGCTCATATATCAATTTTTCATGAGCCGATTAGAGGAGTTATTCGGCTCAACGGATATGATTAGCCTTTATAAATGAAAAAAATTAAACTTGTCAGAAATAAGAAAACTCGGAATGCAATCCTGATCCTCCCATGAAGCAAAAAAATGTACTTCTCACTTTTCTCCTCTTATTCGTCTACTGTTTCTCTTTTGCACAGAATCAAAAAGAAGATGATATCCTAAGTCTCAAAAAGCTGGTTGAAGAATCATTTCAGGATCTCTTTACAGATCTAAAATCAGAAAGAATAGCGAACTACTATACATATGATTTCTTACTGATCGAGAATGGAGAAATCTGGAATAATGACTCCGTCAGAAATTATCTGGAAAAGGCTCGGCTGCGAACTCCAAAGTCAAAAAGAGAAAATAAATTTGACTTTTTCAACATCGAAATACAGGAGAATATCGCCTGGGTGAGTTATTTTAATACTGCAATTTTCACCACAGAAAACTTCCCGCCACGGATTATAAACTGGATGGAAACCGTCATTGCAGTGAAAACTGAAGATGGCTGGCGAATCAAGTTGCTGCATAATTCATCCGGAAAAGAATAATTCCCAGATTATAGACCATAGCCGATAGTCCATAGAATATCTGAAACAAAAAAAATCCACGAAGTAATTAATTGCTTCGTGGATTTTTTTGTCTGTTTAGGTTCAATTAAAACTTAACCTTCTTTTCCAGCTTTTGACCTTCACGCTCAATGCTCAAAGTCGCAGAGTCTCCTTTTTGGAAAGCACTCAATGCCCGCATGTAACTCATCATATCGACGACGGTTGAATCACCCATTTGCAAAATGATATCGCCTTTCATCAATCCTGCAGCCTGAGCTGGTTTATCTTCAGAAACACCATCGATTCGCATTCCTTTCCCATCAAAAAGATAGTCCGGAACCACACCCATAGAAACCGTGAATCTTGGAGAATCTCCATTAGAATCTTTGGTTTTGGTGAAAGCAAGCTTTGGCTCAGCGTCTAACTGATCCACCAATCGGTCGATGTATTTTATTACCTGCAGCAATCCATCGTAATTGATCTTTTCAGAATCATCTCCGGGTTTGTGGTAATCTTCGTGCTGACCGGTGAAAAAGTGTAGAACCGGCAAATCCTGTAGGTAAAATGAGGTGTGATCGGATGGTCCTACGCCAGATTCAGAAGTTACCAATTTCAGACTATCGGTATTTGCAATATCCAATGCAGAAATAAAGCTGGGGCTGGTTCCGACTCCATTTATTGCCAAAGTATTTTCTGCATTCAACCTGCCCACCATGTCCATGTTGATCATGTAATTAACGGTTTTGAGATCGATCGTTGGGTTTTTCACAAAGTAATTGGAGCCCCACAAACCATTTTCTTCCCCTGAAAAAGCGATGAAAAGGAAGTTGCTGGAATGTTCCTCATGTTTTAAAATATCTGCCAAGGCCACCAAAGCAGCTGTTCCTGATGCATTGTCATCAGCCCCGTTATGAATCGCTGAATCTCCCCGGTGAAGCGAGCCTTGGCCCCCCATCCCCAAGTGATCAAAATGCGCCCCGATGACAATGGTATGTTCAGACTTATTGTCTATGTACCCAATTACGTTTCTCCCTGTCACCCCTTCCCCCTTAGTTCCGATCACAGCTTCCTCATGCGGATTAGTTGGTTTAGATACAGTAAAAGGCTGAAAAAATCCGTCGGTTCCTTTTGGCAGCAATCCGACTTTTTCAAACTGTATGGCAAGATAATCCGCTGCTTTTTGCTCCCCTTCCGTACCAATTGCTCTTCCTCCGAGATCATCCGCAGCAAGGAAAATAACATCATCCTTCAATCCCGTCAATAATTCCGCATCGGTTGGTGCCTGATTACAACTCCAGTTCATCAGCCCTCCGGCGAGAATGAGGAAATAATATTTTGTTCTGTTTTTCATGTGGGTTTCAGATTTAGGTCAAAGATAATAATTGGTATCTTCGCGCTGCAATTCTTAAAATCAAATCTGAAAATGAGACAAATCCTCGTTGCGACACTTTTACTTTCCTTCGTTTGCATTTCAAAAACTGAAGCTCAAACCAAACCTATAGTACATTCCGCCAGCGATTCATTACTTCTTTCACCGGAGGAAATGAAATACCTGAAAAATATCAAACAGCTGACTTTTGGCGGGAATAATGCTGAAGCATATTGGTCCTTTGATGACAGTATGCTGGTGTTTCAATCTGATTACAGCGCTTGGGGAGCCAAATGCGATCAGGTTTATTATGTCAACTGGAGAGAAAATAATCTGAAAAATAATAAGCCTCAACTCCTGAGCACCGGATTGGGAAGGACGACATGCTCCTATTTCTTACCAGATAATAAAACGATTGTCTACGCCTCCACACATCTGAAGGACGAAAATTGCCCACCGGTGCCGGAAAGAAGAACGGACGAAAAATACGTTTGGCCCATCTATGACAGCTTTGATATTTTCACCGCTGACTTAGAAGGCAACATCCTTTCCCAACTGACCAACGAGCCGGGCTACGATGCTGAGGCGACCGTTTCTCCCAAAGGAGACCGGATGGTTTTCACTTCATTGAGAACAGGAGATTTGGAGCTTTACACCATGAATCTGGACGGATCAGATGTGAAGCAAATCACGTCAGACTTAGGCTATGATGGCGGTGCATTTTTCTCTCCTGATGGCAGCAAATTGATCTGGAGAGCTTCCCGCCCAAAGACTGAGGCGGACATTAAAGAATACAAAGATTTACTTGCTGAAGGATTAGTGATGCCAACAAGTATGGAACTCCACATCGCAAATGCCGACGGAACTGACGTAAAAAAGTTGACAGATTTGGGTAAAGCTAACTGGGCTCCTTTTTTCCATCCGTCCGGAAACAAAATCATTTTCGCCTCCAATCATCAGACAGAACGAGGATTTCCTTTCAATCTTTTCATGATCAATCTCGATGGAACCGGCCTGACCAAAATTACCAGCGACGGCACATTTGACGCTTTTCCTGTTTTCTCAAACAATGGCAAATACTTGGTTTTTGCATCAAACAGAAATAATGGAGGAACCCGCGACACCAACCTATTTGTGGCAGAGTGGATCGGTGATTGAACCTATAATCTGATAAGAAATTTAAAGACCGTCACACTTGGCGGTCTTTTTGTTTTTAAAACCAGGTTAACTAATTGAAAAACAGCTATGAGAACTATACATGCCCTATTTATAGCAATACTAGTACTAGTATCTTGTAAGGGCCCAAAGGAAGATTCCCCAATTGAAGTAGCACTTTCCCCCAATGCCGAACATCTGGAAGAAATCAATACAGAATGCTTTCAATATTTTGGGGAAAAAGACACCGTTCGACTAATGACTCTTACAATTGGAACAAAGGTGACTGGAACGCTTGATTATGCGATTTTTAAAAAAGATAAAAACTCCGGCTTCATCAAAGGAGAAATCAGGGAGAACCTGATGATCGCAGAATATACCTTCATGTCTGAAGGAGATTCTTCAAAGCGCCAAGTAGTGTTTCAAAAAACCGACGAGGGATGGAAAGAAGGCTATGGTGAAATGAAAACTGTGGATGATATTCCAGTGCAGGTAAACATTGATTCGCTGGATTTCAGTCACCAGATAACTTTAGCTCCAATTCCCTGCGACTAGAAACCAACCTTCATTGTTTTCTTTCTCGAATCAATAACCTAATTTCTAGAGTCAGCTTGCCTAGAATTACCCATTTCTCATGATCCTCAAACTTTTTAATTTTTGAACATACGAATATTATGCTGGGTTGGTAATTCCTCTATTTGAGACTATCGGGCTAGATTTTTCGAAGATTTACTTTGGAATTATCTTTAAGGTCTCAAGATTTACACCTTGATCAATGTTTTTCAGAAATGAATGTTGACCTTGTTTTTGACATATATCTATTTACAGGTTTTCGATATTCAGAAGGTAAATTTCCGCCTGATCAAGAAGTTCCTGCTTATTTCCCATTTTATCCCAAGTCCGATAAGCCATACCGATCCTTGGATTTTTTTCTAGTTTCTCCCGGTTTGCAGCATAAAAATGCCAGTACAAACTATTGAATGGACAGGCTCCCTCACCGGTTTTTTTCTTCGCGTCGTAGGCACAGTGACTGCAATAATTTCCCATTTTCTGGATATAATTGGCAGAGGAGACATAGGGCTTTGTTCCGACTATACCTCCATCTGCAAACTGACTCATTCCACGCGTGTTGGTGATTTCCACCCATTCGATTGCATCAATGTAGATTCCCAGGTACCATTTATCCACCTCGTCAGGATCGATTCCGGCCAGCAACGCAAAATTTCCTGTCACCATCAATCTTTGAATGTGGTGTGCATAAGCCAGATCCAGCGATTGCCCGATGGATTGGCTCAGGCAATTCATCTTTGTTTTTCCAGTCCAAAACCATTCGGGAAGCTTTCTGTCATAATTGAAGAAATTCATCTCTGCAAACTCAGGCATCTTTGCCCAGTAGATTCCTCTCATATATTCCCGCCAGCCAATGATTTGTCGGATAAAACCCTCTGCCTGGGAAATAGAAATTTCATCCTGATGACCCAACCAATATTCCTCGACTTTCTTCACGACTTCAAGTGGAGAAATCATTTTAGTATTCATCGAGAAACTCAATCGGGAATGAAATAAAAAAGGATCCCAAGTAGTCAAAGCATCCTGATAATCTCCAAAATGGATCAACAAGTTTTCGCAGAAATAATCTAAGACTTCAAGGCTTTCTTTGCGGCTGGTTGGCCATGGAAAATTTTCAGAATCAATTGCACCTATGGTTTTCACTCCGGCGATTTCAATCATCTCCACCAAGTCTTTTACTTGTTTAGGGTGGGTAAATGGCTTTCTCAAAAGTTTTTTATCCTTCAAAGAGGATCGGTTATCATGATCAAAATTCCACTGACCCTGAACTGGTTCTTTGCCATCCATCAGAATGTCAAATTTTCTCCTCATTTCCCTGTAAAAAGACTCCATGAGAAAAGTCTTTTTACCTTTGAAAAAATCTCCTAGAAACTCTCTAGTAGTCAGGAAGTGCTCAGTATCTAGTGAAGCAGTTTCGATTTTCAGGGAGTTACAGATATTTTTCAGCTGCAAATCGAGTCGAAATTCATCCGGAAGCTGGTATTCAAACCGCTCAAAATCCCTCTCCTGAAGTAGTTTTTGGATCATTTTTTCCAGGCACTGTTCATTTTCCGCGTGATCTAACGTGTAGTATATAACTTGAAATCCTTGGTTTTCAAGTTCGGACGCGAAAGTCCTCATTGCCAGAAAAAAAGCAACTACCTTCTGAATATGGTGCGAGACATAATCAGTTTCCTGTCTCATTTCCATAAGAAGAAAAGTAATAGAATCATCAGGCTTCCTAAACCAGGAATGCTGAAGATTGAGCTGATCACCAAGGATCAATCGGAGTGTTTTGGGCATAAAAAAAAGAGGCTTTTATTATTAAGCCTCTTGGTCTATTCTTTGTTTATGAAATTAATATTTGAAGCAAGGCATAGAGGATTTTCTCCCTGCGCCTTTTGCATTTCCTGCAAGGAAACTATAGCGAAGACTGATTTCGTGGGCTCCGCCAGTGTTGGCATTTCCGAGTGATGAAATGGTAAAATCATGACTGTAACCAATATCGAGACCTGACCCCAAAGAGATCCCTACCAAAGCAATGATTGATTCGTGATTGGGTTGCTCGAGAGCAGATACCGGAATACCGCGATACCAAACGCCCAGTATGAGCGGCTGAATATTAATCTGAGCTCCCATATCTAATTGAGAAAAAGAAGCCTGATTTTTATAATTGAATGCAAGTGTCAACTCTCTTGTGCCGGATTTTTGATTGTAAAACTCCTTGGAAGTGCCTCCGGAAAGATCAAACTTCACACCGCCATGAGCGGACAATTTTAAGGGCAACTCGCTGGATTGGCCTTCCACAAAAGAAAGGTTGGGTTGAGTAAGATGGTGACCGGAAAGGCCAAACCAAACATTCTCATTGTGGTAAAGCATTCCAAAACTATAATCCATGAATTGGTGACGGATATCCTGACCAAGATTCTCTCCGCTAAAATCACCTATCGCTCCCGTCTGATCGTCGATTTGGCTTCCAAAAATCATATCTCCAAAGTTTGCATCACGATCAACGTAGCTCACCTGACCCCCCATTCTCAAAAAAGAACGAAATCCTAATCTCAATCTGTAAGCGTAGGTAGCTCCAATTTCTGAAATACTTAGGTTAGCCATACTTTGCTCAGATCGATTAAAAATCAAACCCACTCCGCTGTTTGCATTGAACATGTAATGATCAATGTAGGCGGAATAAGATCGAAATGATTGGTCCAACCCAGGCCATTGATTTCGATAGTTGACACCGATTCGAGTCATTTCAGAAGATCCTGTCAAGGCAGGATTTAGATACAAAGGAGCTGCATAAAACTGCGAATACTGAACATCTTGAGCCTTCAGGCTTAGACATACGATTGCAAAAGTGATCAGGGTAAAGATTTTTTTCATAATCTATCTGATAAGGGTGATTCCTCCAGTTCGGTCGAAGAACTGCTCATCGCGAGAACTGTAGGTGATTTTGTATAAATAATTACCGCCCGGCAATGCCTGACCACGGTAGGTTCCATCCCAACCTTTGGTTTCAGCGGTGGCGACGGAGTAAATTCTTTCTCCCCAGGTATTAAAAATTTCCATCGAGAAAGAAGAAACTAATCTGATTTTTGGAAAAAATGAATCATTTAAGCCGTCACCATTTGGAGTGAACGCATTTGGGATGACTACCATATCTACTGGATTATTAACTGTTACAGTATTTTTCTCCATGCTGGAGCAACCATAAATATCATATGCAGTAAGAATTACCTCAAATATGCCAGGCTTAGAAAAAATGTGAATTGGATCCTTGTCGCTTGATTCATTTCCATCTCCGAACTTCCATTCCCAAGCGATAAATTCCTCAGAAATTACACTTTCAAAGATGATTTCTTCGTCCACCTGCACTTCAGGTTCGTTGGAGATTTCAAGTTTTCTATAGTTGAAATCCAATCTGCCTCCCTGGGTATTTTGATTAGGAAAATCTACCCTAGCCTCAGTTTCTACCGCACAACCTGAAGCATCGGTCACTGTTACCTTGAAATTGCCCGAACGGAAAAAGTTAATTTCACGAGCATCCTTTTCTCCGCTACTCCAGGTAATTTTGTAGGGTTCTTTTCCTCCCTGTATAGAAACCCAAGCGACTCCTGTTACTGATCCCTTTGCACAATCAACATCCAAAGTGGATTCAATTCTTGCTGCCAAAGGACTCGGTTCTGAAATTGAAATTGATTTGGTGACCTCGCAACCAGTTTCATCTTTGATTTGGATGGTATAAGTCCCGGCTTCCAGATCTTTTCTACTCAAGGAAGAAACTATTCCATCAGACCATTTTACTGTTACCTGCCCTTTTGCTCCTTTTACTACCAGGTGAATAAATCCATCCGCTGCTCCCGAGCATGAAAGGCCTTTGCTTTCTAACACTTCCACTTCAAGAGAAGAATGGGTACCCAATGTGAAATCTTTCTGAACAAAACAGCCAGATCCGTCAGTGACTTTTACCCCATAAGAACCGGAAATCAAATTTTTAGCGATTGGTCCTGTCTGACCGTCACTCCATATAAAAGTGTAAGGAGCTTTTCCCCCCTTTACATTCACTTCGATCTGCCCATTGGCATTTCCTGCACAACTTCCTTCTGTGATTTTTGTCTCCAGTGTTAAAGCTACTGACTCATCCACCTTATAGGATGCATTGAAGGAGCATCCCTTTTGGTCTTTTACCAGAACCTCATATGTGCCGGAAGCTATGCCTGTAAGATCTTTACTAGATGCACCATTACTCCACAAATAGGTATAGGGAGCTACTCCTCCTGTGACATTCAGAGAAATTTTGCCATCTTTTTGGCCTGAGCAACTAAGATCCTGAATGGCATTAGTTACTGTCATTCCCTCAGCAGCAGACTTAATTTCAAAAGAAACAGATACATCACAATTAAATTTGTCCGCGACGGTGACAGTGTAAATTCCAGGCTTCAGGTTTTTCGCTTCCCAAGAATCTTTCAACCCATGGCTCCATGTTACTTTGTAAGGTTCTCCCCTACCAAATTTCACGCTGATTTTGGCACTCCCATCTGCCCCGGAACCGCAGGAGGCATCTGTCTTTTGTAGTGGATTGAGTATTAATCCAAATGGAGGTTGGATAATTATATGTTCGACATGCTTGGTTCCTAAAGCGTCCGTAATTTGCACAGTATAAGTACCTGCCAAAAGATCCACTCGGTTTTGGATAGTTTGATGGTTATTCCATTTGAAAGTATATGGAGGTAATCCACCCTTTACGTCTAAAAAAACATAGCCTTTCTCAGTATGAGAGCATAGAGCTAATTTACCAGTGACGACAACCTGAATTTCATCAAAAGAAGAAAGTCTCTCGGTAGCCCGTCCAGGCAATTCAAATGCAAATTGAGCTGAAGCCAAAGACACTACCGCAACACTCAGGATGAGCGGTAGAATTATATAGCCTAATGTCAGAAATGCCTTTTTCACGTATTCTTTTCTTTCTTTCCTTTTCTTGAACTTTCAATCAGCCAAAATTGCCATACAAATTATAATTTCTGTATTTCGTTTTTTAGAATATTATTTTACGTAAGTCATATACAACAAAATGATATTCTTTAAATTTGACTATTTATGAAAATAAGTATAGAATTATATTTAAATCCAAGAAATCGGGTGGGGCAAAGAAAAGCGATTGGAGACTTGAAAAAGTGTTATTTTTCTCAAAATATTACCATAACCAAAAATTAAGGCAATTCCGACTTTTTTTTGGTTATGAAAAACAAAAAGCCTGAAAACAGGCTTTGAAAAATATTTTAAAATATTTTGATTTTTTTTATCGAATTGGGTAAATCCTTCTGAAAAAGCTTAATATCTGAAGCAAGGAATTACTCTCTCACGTTGGTTTCTACTAGTTGGATCCCCCCAAAGGAAGGTGTAAGTGAGAGAAATTTCATGTGCACCTCCACTATTTCGGAGGCCTAATTTGGATATGGTTATGTCGTATGAGTAGCCAATATCAAGACCATTTTCCAATGAAACACCGAGTAGCGCGATAAAAGATTCATTGTTTGGCAGTTCATTCTTGGTTGGTAATCCACGATACCAAATCCCCAAGACCAAAGGATCCAAAAAAAGCTGAGCGCCAACATCCAATTGACTGAAAGGATCTTGCTGTTTGTAATTGAAGGCAAAAGAAAGTGACCGCTCAGAATACGCGTGAGTAAAATAATTTCTTCTCCCTCCTGCCAGATCAAATTTGATTCCTCCCTGAGCAGAAAGTTTCATTGGCAATTTGGATATCTGACCTTCCAGAAAGGACACGTTTGGTTCGGAAATGTGATGTGCCGATGCCCCCAACCAGATTTTTTTTGAATAGAACATCCCTCCAAAACTGTAGTCCATAAAGCTGTACCTACTGTCAAGTGGAATCCCGTTTAGCTCATCGGTGATTCCTCCAATTGAGCCATTTATGATATCGATTTGTGTACCAAAAACCAGGTCTGAAAAAAAAACATCCCGCTGCATATAACTTGCCTGACCACCGATTCGGAAATATAAGTCCTGACCTAGTTTAAGCCGATATGCATAAGATAACCCGATCTCATTGGTGGAGAGATTGGCGAGGCTTTCTTTATTTCCATTGAAAATCAGCCCGATCCCACTGTTATAGTCAAAAATATAATGATCGATGTAGGCAGAATAGGAATTAAAGTTTTGATCAAGACCAGGCCATTGGTTTCTGTAGTTTACTCCTACCCTGGTGAGTTCACTCGCTCCTGTCAGCGCAGGGTTAAGATAAAGAGGTGCTGCATAAAATTGAGAATATTGCACATCCTGAGCCTCGGATTCAAATCCAAGGCTCAGGGTGAAAGCCCAAAGTATACATACACCAACTGTTTTCCTTAGCATAAACTACTCCTCCAATCCCTATGACAAGTCACTAATTATGTACAAGCCGCAGATGAATCAAACATGAAATCTAGGTTTTGAAACTACCAGGGCTTAGGATTGGGGAGATCAATCATATCGGTTTCTTACCTAAACAAAAAGCGAAATCTTAAAAATTTGATCGCTTTGAGCTTTAACGGTGGAAAACTCAATAATTATACCAAAGAGTTGATTTTTGATTTCTTGTGATCAAAAATCCATGATTACCTGATTTTTAACCAAATCCTCAAAGACCTCTCTTTTTCGGATCAGTTTTGCCTCTCCCTCCCAAACCAAAACTTCTGCAGGTCTTAGCCTTGAGTTGTAGTTGGACGCCATACTAAATCCGTATGCTCCTGCATTTTTAATGACAAGCAAATCTCCCTTTTTCGCCTCCGGCAAAACACGGTCAGAAGCAAGCGTATCTGTTTCGCAAATATACCCAACCACATCATAAGTTGCCTTTGGAGCAATCGGATTACTGAGATTATAAACACTGTGATAGGCATCGTAAAGCATAGGTCTGATCAGGTGGTTCAAACCTGAGTCCACTCCCAAAAAAGTAATCGTAGGAGTTACTTTGACCACATTTACTTTCACAATCAAATACCCACATTCACTCACTAGAAACTTACCCGGTTCGAGCCAAAGCTCTAATTGGCGACCATATTTTGCACAGAAATTCTGAAAAGCTTCAGTTACTTTTTGACCAACATTTTCGATGTCGGTACTCAGATCTCCCGGCTTGTATGCCACTTTGAATCCTCCGCCAAAATCCAAAAATTTTAGATTTGGGAATTGAAAAGCAACATCAAAAACGACATTCGCACCTTTTAAAAAAACCGCTGCATCATATATATCGGATCCTGTATGAATATGAAGTCCTGTAATGAGCATATTATACTTTTCCACAACTTCCAAAATCTCCGGGAGCTGCGTGATTGAAATTCCAAACTTGCTTTTATCGTGGCCAACAGAAATTTTTGCATTCCCTCCAGCCATAATACTCGGATTAAGTCGAATACAGACCGGAACAGAATTTCCATAAATCTGTCCAAATTCCTCCAGTACTGACAGATTATCCAAGTTGATCATTACCCCGAGATTTACCGCTTCCTGCACTTCTGCAAAACTCACGCAATTTGGCGTGTACATGATTTCCCCTCCTGAAAAACCGGCTATCAATCCTATTTTTACTTCCTCGATTGAAACTGCATCCACTCCGGCTCCGGCTTTCTTTACCAATTTCAGAATGTTGACATTGGAAAGGGCTTTTGTGGCATATTTGATTTTCAAGGGCGCCCCTGAAAAAGCATGCTGAAGCGCTTTTATCTGGTTTGTGATTTTTTCTCCATCGTAGACATAAACTGGCGTTCCAAATTGATTGGCAATGGATTCAAGGCTTACAGCCTGGAGGTGAGAGGGATTTTGAGCAGGAGACATTATGAGAAATTTGCGCCTAAAGATAGCCAAATAAGGAAATAAGGAGGCATAGGCCCCTCTTTTCCTTATCGTTTGGTTTAATTAAGAAAACATTGTAAAGAAAAGTAGGGATCCTGATTTTGGCTCGATAAAAAAATTTTAGTACAATCCGATGCCAGTTAAATATTGTTAATCAAAAATCCACAGCTGATTATAGGCCTAAATTTGTGTCATGTCAAAAGGAAATATCCTTCTCATTGTTATATTGATGTCTCTGGCCAGCTTTGGTTTGATGGGATTTCAATACTATTGGGTGAGAAATGCCATCCGCATAAACGAGGAGCGTTTTGACCAAATAGTCTATCAGGCACTTTCGGGGACTGTTGAGCAACTCGAAAAAAGTGAGACGAGCGATGTTTTGTTAAGTAAGTTGATTCAGGATCCTGTTTTACAGCGTTCCCTTTTTCAGAAAATAGAACCAATTGAACTTCAAGTCGGAAAACGAAGAACCTATAGCCGTCCTTCTTTGACAGATACTCTTTTGGCTGAACAAATGCCTCAGGTTAGTGCCACTTTCAGAAGGATGCTTCAGTCAAGAGGACTTGACATGAGTGTGCTGGAAGAACTTGAAATCTTCTTCACAAACATGACTCCCGAGGTGGCTTCCACGATTTTTACACCTGACGAAATGCAAATCCTGCTGCAGGAGAAAGAAAGACAACTTCTATATCTAAGCAGAAACCAAGGATTTCTTAAAAGCAGAACAGAATCAGAGGTGTCATCTGAACTGAATATCACTGCGGATGCGCTGGACAAAATCAAAAAAACCAATTTGAAAATCGAGCTGATGAATCAGGCTTGGGACGAACTTGCCGCCGGACAAAAGGCTATTTTGGATCGCTTGGATACTACGATGGTGAGGAAACTCGTGAAAAATCATCTTTTGGAACGAGGAATTTCCGAAAATTTTGAATTGGGATTATTGAAGGACGATGGATTTGTAATGCCAATCGGAACTGTGAACGATTCGTTTGTACTGGTCCAAAATGGTGTGCAGGCTAAACTTTTTCCAAACGATATCTTGGGTAAAGACAACTTTCTCTACATCTATTTCCCTGAGAAAAACTACCACGTAGTCCGGCAGGTTTGGCTTCCCATTTCTTCTTCCCTCCTTTTTATCGGAGTTATCATTTTCTGTTTCATCTATGCGATCAAAGTCATTATCCGTCAGAAAGCACTTTCAGACATCAAAAATGACTTCATCAACAATATGACTCATGAATTCAAAACCCCGCTTGCCACTGTTAGTCTGGCTGTTGAAGCGCTTCAGGATCCGGAACTTTCCAATCAGGATAAATTCAGGGCAAGGTATTTGGGTATTATCAAAGAAGAAAATAAACGTCTCGTTTCTCAGGTCGAAAACGTACTTCAGGCCGCAGCATTGGACAAAAAAGACTTTAAGCTTAAAATAGAGAAGATAAATCTGTCCGATCTGTTAGAAAGTAACGTAGATCAAATGAGTCTTCAACTTGAAAAACGTGAGGGAAAAATTTCTTTCCTGAATAAGCTGAAGGATCCTGTGATAGAAGGGGATGCTTTTCATATCACTCATATTATCAATAACCTGTTGGACAATGCCAACAAATACTCACCGGAAAAGCCGGTGATCAAGATTGAAGCAAAAGACGATGGAGACGAAGTGATTGTCAGTATTCAGGATCAGGGTATGGGGATGACAAAAGAATCACAGCGAAAAATATTTGATAAATTCTACCGTGTACCCACCGGAAACCTTCACGACGTGAAAGGTTTTGGATTGGGACTATCTTATGTAAAAACCATGCTGGAAGCTCATAAGGGCGACATTCATGTACACAGCGAACTCGGAAAAGGAAGCACATTCACCATTAACTTACCTAAAAAACAAAATGAGTAAAGCGAAACTATTGGTGGTCGAAGACGACCCAAATTTGGGTGATATCCTGAAGGAATACCTGGAAATGAAAGGTTACGAGCCTACGCTTTGTCGCGATGGAGAAGAAGGGTGGAACAAATTCAAAAAGGATAAATTTGACCTTTGCTTATTGGACATCATGATGCCCAAAAAAGATGGATTTACGCTTGCCAAAGAAATCAAGAAAGTACAGGAAAATCTGCCTATCCTTTTCCTCACTGCAAAAAATCAGAAAGATGACATCATCGAAGGTTTAAAAATAGGTGCGGACGATTACCTGACCAAGCCTTTCAGCATGGAAGAACTCCTCCTTAGAGTCAACGCGATCTTGCGAAGAACTCAGAAAAGCAGCGAAATCTCTCCATTGAAAGTTTACACGTTTGGAGATTTCATCCTCCACTATGATGAGCAAATCCTGGAAGGCCCACAAGGCAAAAACAAATTGACCTCCAAAGAAAATGAGCTTATTCGTTTGCTTGCCTCAGAGATGAACAAGCTTGTCAATCGAAGCCACGCACTCAAACAGATCTGGGGAGATGACAGCTACTTCAATGCAAGAAGTATGGATGTGTACCTCAGCAAAATCCGTAAACTCCTTCGTGACGATCCAAAAGTACAGATCATCACGGTGCATGGAGAAGGATTCAAAATGATTGTGGGAGAAGGTTGAAGGTAGATTTGAGACATAGATTTGAGACATAAGACTTAAAAATCCATAATAGAGATATTGTGGATTTTTTTATACGATCAATTCAGCACCGATTCCAGGTCCATCCGGAAAAGTTACTTTTTCAGGTGTGATCAGAACGCCTCTCGCCGGATCGTGGGAAAGTAACATCGCTCCATCCATGTCTACATAATCCAGAAGTGGCGCAATGTGCGCAATGGCAGTAATCCCCACGGAGCTTTCGGTCATGCAGCCGACCATCGTTTTCATTCCGAGGGATTTTGCTTCGTAAAGCATTCGAAGTCCAGGTGTGATTCCTCCTGCTTTGACGAGTTTTACATTGATCCCATGGAAAAGCCCGTGGCATTTTTTAACGTCGGATTCTACGATGCAACTTTCGTCGGCCATTACCGGAAGTTTGCTGTAC
>VFKK01000215.1 GCA_009885605.1 Cyclobacteriaceae bacterium
GCTTACAGCTCCTATTATTTTTCACTTTGGCTATAAAACAAAGCAATTAGGCAGGAATATTATCTTGATTTGGAATTTCATCTGTTTGGGACTTCTCATAAATATTGTAGCAAATGCCATTCTTTCAGCACCTTTTCCATTTCAAAAGTTTGCTTTTGACCAGCCCAACATTGCTGTTTTATATTTTCCTTTCATCTGGCTGCCCTGCTGTGTAGTTCCTTTGGTTTTACTTTCTCACCTGGTCTCAATCAGGCAATTGGTGGTTAACAGAGGATTGGATTCCTAACTTAACAAACCAAAAAGAAAGAGATTAATGTGATTTCATTTGTGCTTTTTTGTGGACTTGTTGGTCAAAAAAATCATTTTTGCCTGATTTTGTCACACCAGAAATTGGATTTTGAAAATGAATTGGCAAAAAAACCGATATCATCCCGATTCATTTTACCTGGGGCTCCGCAAGCTTCACCCCAAGCTAATATAATATCGGCCCTTCAGGCCTTATGAAATGCGACTTTGGACCTCTTGCGAGTGATCAGGTCATTTTAATGAATCAATTCATCTTGATCTTAAACCATTTCGCCGCATTGTGGTAGTAGATTTTATCCACCACTTCTTTGGGAAGTTTGAGTCCCTGAAATGAACCAGTCACCACTCTGTTTTCCAAGGTTTCGTCAGTGACGAGGTAATTCCAATCCTCCTGCCAAGTGGTGAGTGCATTGGCTTTGACCCGATCCTCATCCGGAGTGCCGGAGATCCCCAGATCCGTTCCATAGATCAATCGGTCCTGATAGTTGATCATGAAGTCTCTTACTTTTTCCCGATCCTTTTGGCTTTGGAATTGAAGGTGACCAATCCTCGCGGCCATGTCCACGGCAAAGTTCGGATATGCATCCAATCGCTTGGCGAGTTCGTCTACATTCCATTCCAGACTTCCCAAATGTGCCCCAACAAAGCGAATTTTAGGAAATTTCTTTAACAGATTATCCCGTGCCTCCACTTGCTCCTCATAGCTAGGATACTCAGGATGGAGGAACATATGATATTCCGGGTGTTCTTTGAAATAAGTCCGGTCGTTGTTTACGGTCATTTCATCCAATGGAAGCCAGCAGTTTTTAGGTTCGCCCAAATGAGCCATTAACGTTTTGCCCTGATCCTGCACAAATTGAAAAATCGGTTCCAACCTCGGATGATCCGCCATGATGAAATTGCCATTTTCATCCTTGTAAGTCATCCCTATATTTTTCCAGATTTTGATACCGATTGCACCCTGGTCAAAAGTCTTTTTGATCCGTTCAATTTCATTTTCTGCCCAATCAGGCTCGCTCCAGTTTTCAAGGGAAATCGTGGAAAGGAAGTCGATATGGTCGGCGTTATTAGCTTTTTGAAATAGCGCGAGCCTAATCTGTTCTTCCAGTGTGGGATAGCTTGGGACATCTACGCTTATCGTCAGCAGGTAGAAATTAGCCGCTTTCGCAGCATCGGTCAGCGCCGTACTTTCTGCATTATGATGCGTATGGGTATCAATCTTCTTTACTTTCAGAAAGTCCTCCGGTTGGTAATAGGTTTCTGGTTCATCAGTAGCAAATCCTATCAAAGCCGAAATCAGGAAGGGAAGAATCAGTTCGAGCATGGTTGGGTGGGGATTTTGAGTTTCTTAAGTTAAAAAAATTATGGGAATCGGCTATTCGATCCCGATGGATATCTGGATGAAATCCTGAACCGAATTCGTAGATTTTTCAATCCATTTTTGATAGAATCCCCCTTGCCCCCTTTACTAAGGGGGAATTGCTTAAAACTGGTCCTCCGGCATCAAATGGCTAATCATTACTTCACAAATCGAAATCTTCAAAACTCTCGCTCAACTTTAGGGTTAAAGTAATGTGCCTTTTTGCAGTCAATAAAATTTTGATCTTTGCCCCATGGAAAAATACCTCAAAGTAATTTTGGATGGCTATTATGGCTATGCGAGTTACTTAATCAATGAAATCCTCAATCCAAGCTTGCACAACTATTTTTACTGGTTGGTGGGTGCTTCGGTGATGATTTATTTGGTAGAGATTGCTTTTCCCTGGCGCAAGAATCAACCCCTGATTCGGGATCATTTCTGGCTCGATATCTTTTACCTGTTCTGGAATTACTTCTTATTCGCCTTGGTAGCTTACAATGCCCTCTCGATGGTGGCGGTACAAGCCTTCAATGATTTCCTGGGATTGTTTGGAATTACGAATCTCGTCGCGATTCAGGTTGGAAGTCTTCCGGGTTGGGCTCAGCTGGTGATATTATTCGTATTGAGGGATTTCATGCAATGGAATATCCACAGGATGTATCATCATGTGGGTTGGATGTGGGAGTTTCACAAAGTGCACCACAGCACCAAAGAGATGGGATTTGCGGCATTGTTGCGCTACCACTGGATGGAAAATATTCTTTATCGCACCCTGGAATATATACCATTGGCGATGATCGGGTTTGGGATTACCGACTTTTTCATCGTCCATATTTTTACCCTGGTGATAGGTCAGTTGGGGCATGCGAATCTCAAAATCCCCCTGGGAAAATTGAAATACGTCCTCAATGGACCTCAGATGCACCTTTGGCACCATGCAAAGAATCTTCCTGAAACCCATCCAAACGGGTTCAATTATGGGATTACATTGAGCGTTTGGGATTTCATTTTCCGTACCAATTACTGGCCTTCAGATGATGAAAATCTTCCTGTCGGTTTGCCTGATGAGGAGCATTTCCCGGAAGATTTTGTGGGTCAAACAGTAGAACCGTTCAAGCGGATCTTTAGAAAGAGGGAAGGTTGAGCTTTTTGGTCCACTATCCGATCCCGCTACTTATAGGGATGAAATCAAAGGATTTTAAAAGTTCCGAATCCGATTCAAAATCCTATGGCCTAGGTTCAGGATTTCATCCCGATATTTATCGGGACTGAACAGCGGATTTGTAATTCAAAAACAAAATCAATTTCTACCTCTCAACAAAAGACTAAATTGAACCTATATTTAAAGAAGCTTTAAAACCTTTCCATTGCATTCGCTCCAACTGATTTCTGACGCTGAACTTGTCTCCTTTCTTGACCGGATTCCGGTTGACTTGGAAGGGGGATTTTCTAAACTGAAGGATGCAGAGATTTCCACAAAGTCTTTCAGTTTTTACACTTCAGTTGCCTCAGTGTTTAGCAGCAAGATTGAGGGCGAGGAAATTGAATTGGACAGCTACATAAAGCATAAGCGATTTGGGATTGAGTTTTCACCTGATTATACCCAAAAGATCGATGACTTGTATGAAGCCTATCGGTTTGCTCAAACCCATGAATTGAGTAACGAAAACCTAGCTATAGCGCATCAATTCTTGAGCAGAAATCTGCTTCCGGTTCAATCGCAGGGAAAGTTTAGGAACCAGAATATGTATGTATGGACTTCGGACGGAAAGATCGAATATGTTGCGGCTTCTCCGTTTTTGGTGAGTCAGGAGATGGAAAAGCTTTTTTCCGATATCCAATTTTTATTGGCTGAAAACCTAAGCCTGGCTGAATCCTTCTATTATGCAGCCTACATTCATTTAGTCTTTGTCAAGATTCATCCTTGGAATGATGGTAATGGCAGAAGCGGGCGGTTGTTAGAAAAATGGTTTCTGGCTTCGAAACTGGGAGAAAAAGCATGGTTAGTGCAAAGCGAAAAGCAATATTACTTACACCATCAAGCCTATTACCAAAATATAAGAAAGTTAGGGATGGAATATGAAAGCCTTGATTATTTCAAGGCATTGGATTTTTTACTGATGTTGCCAAATTCTGTGATCGAAAAGTGATTCTATTTTTGAATGATGAGCCTGATCACTAATTAAATAAAACGCTTCACCGTCCAAAAGATGACCGCAAATAGAAATACGATGATGGAGATCTTATTGATCCCATGCATCATCTTCAGGTTGAAGTTGGTTGTCTTGTTTGGGTCAGGCTTGCCAAACACATTTAAGAAGTAATTACCAACCTCACCCAACTTGAAAAACTCTTTTACTTTGGTATCTGACATGACCTTTGGATTTATAAACGATTAACCTGCTGTTTGAGAATTTGGTTTAAATTTTAAATGAAATATGTTTCACTAAATAAAATGGAAATATACTTTGCGAAATATGGTTGAAATACGGATCGATATTGCGCCCCAAATTTGTCCGAGGATCTTTTCGTTCCGATTGCAGCATTGATTTAATTCGTATTTCTATCGTATTTCCACCTTCTTTCTATGGTATTTCAGTGCTATAAGACAGGTTCTGATTTTATCAAAAGGATAGTTACATCATCTCCGGCTCATTCCACATCCCGTCTTCCTTGATGATATTGATCAATTCGTCGACGGCTTTTTCGGAAGGAACAGATTTCTTCATCACTTCTTTGCCTTTGTAAAGGGTGATTTTTCCTTTTCCAGAACCCACATATCCGTAATCGGCATCAGCCATTTCGCCCGGACCGTTTACAATGCATCCCATGATTCCGATCTTAACGCCTTTCAGGTGATCGGTGCGCTTGCGAATCATTGCTGTCGTAATTTGCAAGTCAAACAAAGTTCGACCGCAAGAAGGACAGGAAATATACTCAGTCTTGGACATTCGGGTTCGAGCTGCCTGAAGGACTCCGAAACTCACCGAGTTTTGCAGTTTCATCTGTTCCAAAATCGATTCACGTGTGGATCCGGTTTCTTTTTCGAGTGACATAAAAATACCGTCACCCAATCCATCCACAAGCAATCCCCCAACATCCGTAGCGGCATAAAGCGTGGTCAGATCCTGAGACTGATCCGGATAACTGATTTTCACTACCACAGGAACCTCAACCTTGGCTTCCAGCAAACTCACAAAAGCCCTTCTCAATGCTGGCATACTGTGTAGGTTTTCTGTCCTCAAAATCAAAACAGTGTCTTTTCTACCGGCGATCGAAAGAATTACATCTTCTATCGCTTCGACGAAAACCTCCAGAAAATTCAGTTCCGGATGAAATATTTCTGCTTTCACAAATTCATTCAGGTGGAAAAGTGGAAACTTATTCGCCTGATCGTGAGACTCAATCCAGATCGCTGCATTCTGAATTTCCTTCATCCCGTTTGGCAGCATGAACGGAATCGGATTGGAACCTGAGTACACGAAGTCGCAACCCTGATCGTTCATTTTCCACTTATCGAGTTCCGGCAAATAGAAATGCCCAACCTGCTTCATTTCACGATCCGCGATCTTTTCGATTTTGGAAATATCGGTAATCACCCGAGGTACATTATGTCCACCGAAGTTGTAGATCTCAGTGGTGTGCCTTTTATTATATTCAAAAGGAGTAATCGGATAATGGATAATCTCGGGAATCGGGGCATGATTGGTACGATGCGTGTATCGATCGATCAGGGCTTTCGCCACCGGAGCTTCGAATTCGGGATCCTCCGTCAGAGAAACCCGAACAGTATCGCCCAAACCATCTTCCAGTAAAGTTCCTATTCCCACGGCAGACTTGATTCTTCCGTCTTCAGCTTCACCTGCTTCCGTCACACCGAGGTGCAAAGGATAAGGTTTGAATCCTCCTTCGTTCAGCTTTTGCACCAGCATACGATAAGCCTGCACCATCACTTGCGTGTTGGATGACTTCATCGAAATCACAATATCATAGTAGTTTTCGTCTTCGCAGATTCTCAGGAATTCCAGCGCTGACTCCACCATTCCGAGCGGCGTATCACCGTACCGGCTCATGATTCTGTCAGAAAGCGAACCGTGATTCGTTCCGATTCGCATCGCGGTGCCGTTTTCCTTGCAGATTTTCACCAGAGGAAGGAATCGCTCTCGAATTCGGTTCAATTCTTCCTGATAGGAGAAATCGGTATAATCGATTACTTCAAATTTCTTTTTGTCGGCGTAGTTTCCGGGATTGATACGGACTTTCTCAACAATTTTTGCCGCCACTTCGGCAGCATTTGGAGTGAAGTGAATATCCGCCACCAAAGGCGTGGTATAACCTCTTTTGCGAAGTTCAGCCTTAATATTCCTTAGGTTTTCCGCCTCTTTGATACTTGGGGCAGTAATTCTGACCAACTCGCAACCTGCCTCGATCATCCGGATACTTTGCTCCACGGAGCCCATCGTGTCCATGGTGTCGATGGTAGTCATGGACTGAACCACGATCGGATTGTCTCCCCCAATCAGGATATCTCCCACCTTCACTGGAATTGTTTTTCTACGCGAGTAGTGGGTTAGGCTATCGCAATACATTTGATCTACCGTTTTGATGATTGGCTCCATAGGATATTAAATATCACCGAGTTGGGGTCTGATTATTATTTCTTCAACTACTGTTCGAGGCGAAAGGTTATAAGCTCCCCAAACACTCTCCGCCACATCTTCAGCACTCATAAAGCGCTCAATCGGCAAGTCAACTCCTTCCCAACTTGAGGTGAAAGTCGCCCCGGCAAGAATGGAAGTTACTTTGATTTGGTGGGGTTTCAATTCTTCTCTCAGGCATTTGGTCATGCCAAGCATGGCCCATTTTGAAACTGCATAGCTTCCGCCGTTGGGATAGGCAGTCAATCCTGCTATCGAACCAATACTGAAAATATGTCCTGATTTGCGGGCGATCATTTCATTGACCAAAGCCCGTGTCAAATTGTAAGCAGAGAATAAATTGGTCTGCATCATGAGTTCGAAGTTTCCCTCTGGCTCATTGTGAATAGCCCCCGGAAGGAAAAATCCGGTATTATTCACCAGCACATTAGGGATTGCAAAAGCTTTGACTGCTGTAGCAAGTTTCTCTACTTCCTCTTTTTTGGAAAGATCTGCCTGAACGGCTAAGACACGAATCGAGGAAAATCTGCTTTCTAAATCTGCCTGCAAACTCGCCAATTCCTTCTCATTGCGCGAGCAGGTCATGATATCAAAACCTTCTTTGGCAAATCGCTCAATGATGGCTCTTCCGATTCCTTTTGTACCTCCTGTAACCAGAATACTTTTGCGCATTTGTTAGTAGTTTAATAGTTAGTATGACAACTATCTGACTGGTGGCAAAGTTACATTTTTTTTTAAAACAGCGCGGAAACTTGCATTCTGCCGACGTGGACGATTTGGTCGAGGCCCTGAGAGTTTCTTCCTTCGTAGACGAGGTTGAGCTGAAGCCCCTCCCCTATCTTTTGGAGCCAGCTGACCGTCCAGGTTACGTTGGTTCCGGGAGTCAGCGCCTGAAGCATTTCATACCCCACAGGTGAATTAGCAACTCCATTGTAATCAATCTGGATGAGTTTCAGGTTGCCTGTAAGCGTGGTTTTAATTGCTTTCGCGTAGCGCAAATCAAGTCCTACCTGATGCAATTGGGCAATTTCATCAAATTCAGGATTTTCGATATTCTCTTTTCCGGTGAAAAGGTAAGATGCTGTTGTCCGGAAGAATGGCGTCGGTTGCCAGGCAAATTCCGGTCCGATGGAATTTTGATCGATGCTGTAGTTTCGGTTATTCAGAAAATCTGAGGCAGAGATCCGGTTCCCTGTTCCCGCTAAAATCCGAAGTGTGGTGTGTGCACTAAAATTATATCGGGTATTCAGTTTCCAATCCTGCTGAATAAAATCTTCGAAACCTCCGGAAAGTAACTGCTTCAACTGACTGTCGAAAAGCGATAAGTCAAATCCATAATTGGCCGAAGCACGGTTGAAGAAGAAACTCGTGCGAATCACTTGTCGCAAAGACAAAATCTCAGCCCGTTCGATTCCACGGATAAAAGGTTTGATCCGATCGCCAAAATCATCCGAAGTGACTTTCTTTTCCACACTCAAGCTGGTCGTATTGGAAAATCTATGCAGGAAAGTTTTGAGTCCGCCTCCGTCTTTCCAAGTTTCGGGAAATTTAGCCTGAAGCCGATAATTCAAGATGCTGGTGTAAGCCTGGGTATACGTGTCTGTTGGCACAAAAATTTTGATGTATTGTTTTTCCTCTGGATTGATCGCCAGATAAAACTCATTCAATTGCTGAATTCCATCCCCATTATCGTCGCGCCAAGTATGCGTTCCGTCTCCGTTTGGCGCCGGCAAAAAGATGAATTCCCGCTGGAGTTCGCGGCCGTTTCCGATGGCGTAACTGATCTCGTTTCGGATGATATTTTTCCCCAAACTCCCCTGATAATCCAGCTTCCCCATTACAGTCAACTCGGTTGGCAAAGCTCTCTGGAGATATTCGAGTTCCCGATAGGTAAATGTACTGCTCAGGCTATGCTGTGTCCATTGCTTTCTAACAGTGAAATTGGAAGTGAATGCGCGGGCATCATTCACAAGATTCCCTTGGAAAGGGGCTTTATCTTCCCGCCATGCTGCATCAGCCAGAAAAGAATAACTCAGCGTGTCATTGCTGCGGAGATAGACCAAGTGCTCTTTGAAATTCATCGCTGTGCTGAGCACCGAATCTTTTTCAGCATTCCTGAGGGAATTCCTGTCCAATGAAAACTGATACCCCGGAACCAGAATTTTTGATTGATAACTGATATTCCCCAGATATCTGGTCCAGTCCGAATCCAAGCTATCTTTGGTACTTTTCAGCCGGAAAAATTCCTGCCGCAGCCTGATTTTCGATCCAAGCTGCAGATTCCAATTGGCAGTATGTTGCGAACCACTCAGTACATTTTCCCGATTCCGCAGGAAAACCTTGTAATTGAACGTATTCAAGGCATCCTTTTCTAATCCGACTTGAGTCCAGAAGAATTGCTCTGCGGCGGCATTTTTCAAATCCTCCTGGGTCAATCCCCAATCCCGATCAAATTCGATGTAGCGGAAACGATCAATAAAAGTGAAGTTGGTTGAGTTGTATTCAAGTTCCGTCTGCCCTTTGAAAATATAGCCCTTAAACATGTCCAATTGGCGATTCTCCGATTGGAGTCCGACTTTCAGACCCATCCCCTGATTATTCTGATCGTCAATTTCTGAGAAGAGGTTTTTATCTGCTGACGAAAGTGCAAATTCTGTGTAGACTTTCTCGTGCTCGTTCAGCTTGATCCGAGTTCCGGCTGTCACCATGCGCTTGGTATCCGGAGCGGGCAATTGAGTAAGAATTGAATAATCGCCTTGGGGCTGTCCAGCCTGACGGGGAATATATTCGAAAACCGTTCCGTTGGAAAGCTGACTGACGCGGCGATAATCCCCCAAACCGGGTCCAACCTGTGAAAATGACAAAGCGAAATGAGCTAACTCGGGATCGGTTGAATAACGGTAAAAGGTCAGGAAACTTCCAAACCCGTCTTCTTGGATCACTTTTTCATACAGAATCCTGTTCGGATCATAAGCTACACTGTCAATTCTCGGAATAGTCGCCAACTCAGTCTGATCTCCTACCGAGGCCAAAAGTGAGAGTTCTTCCTGGGAGAAATCAGTGAATAAAGGCCTGTTTCGATTGTCCTTTTCCTGATAATAATTCAGATAAAAATCAACTTTCCCGTTGGTTTGGGAATGATTTGCTCCTAAAATCGATCGTGAATAATTACGCTCCGAATATTCAAAATCAACCCGGACGCGGGAATATTGGGTAATCAGGATTTTTGGGGTGAACGTGATTTCTGCTTGATTGTAATCAATCACATAATCGGCGTTGAAACCTCGCTGAAGCAATCTGCCATCCAGGAAAATCTTTTCGGAGTTTGCCAAAACGATCACATAACGCTCATTCTGCGGACCGCTAACCCGGTACGGACCTAAGACTCCTTCCAGGATCGAAAGCTGGATCGATGCAAATTTTCCTTTTGCAATGGAGGCAAAACCCTGAGAACTTGCGGCCCAGTTTCCTTTCATTTTGTATTTGGAAGTGAACTGGAGGCCTTGCACATTTTTATAATACCTGAGAAACTCAGATTGGCGCTGTTGCAAAACTACATCTCCGGCTGCAAGGCTGAAATTATCATTGAAGAGTTCAATCAGGACATTATCAAAATCCTGAATTTGTTGCGTATTTCCCTCCGGCTGAAAAGGAACATTCTGATCTGTGATACTTGCTCGGATATTCAGATTATCAGAAATTGCTCCTTCCAATTGAAGATTAAGCGCCGAATTGACAAAGACATTTTGTGTATTTCCAAAGGAAATCCCCCGGGTCAAACTTCCTGATTTATACAGATCGGTGGTGGGAAAAAGCTCTTCCCTGAAGTCAAAAGCAGGAGATTCCTGAATCCGATTATCCTTGAATCTGGCGGTGGAATCGTAATCCGCGAGTAAAGTTCTCTTCGCAACTGGTTTGTCCAGACGGATTGAAAAAGTACGATAGCAAAGCCGGATCGAATCCGGGATGGCATTTTCACCGAAAAGAACCTGAAGAGAATTGGTGCTAAGATCGTATTTGAAGTCGTAGGTTTTGCCTGATTTATCGGAGATTTTAATGCTGGATTCGACAAGTGAAAGTGAATCTGCGACAGTCTGTTTGCTAAAAATATCACCTGGAACCCAGCGACATTTTTCTTGTGCCTGGACAGCGCCAAAAAGACCAAGCCAAAAGACACAGGAGACTATCCAAATTCGCATGCTGATTCCGACACCATTATGCACCAAGTTAACAAAACAAAAATTATCCGATCAACGGAAAGGTGAGGTAAAATGTCGTTCCTTTTCCAATCTCAGTTTCAAACCAGATTTTACCACCGGCTGTTTCGACCCCGCTTTTGGCAATGGCAAGTCCAAGGCCTGAGCCCTGAGATTTAGTGGAGAAATTTGGGATAAAGATTTTATCTCGCAATTCCGGTGGAATCCCCCTTCCATTATCAGAAATCTCAAGAAATACCGCTTGCTCAGTCATCCAGAGCCATACATTGATGACTGGTCTTTGTCTCGGTTCCGCAGCCTGAATACCATTGATGATCAGGTTGGAAATAACCCTTCCAAAGAGTTTGTCATCTCCCATGATTGGAATTTCATCGGAAAAAGAGTCATCCTGAAAGTTCAAATCCAGTCTCTTGTCATTCTTGAAAAGCTCCAGAACCTGATTGAGCACGGTTTTAAAATTCATTGGCTCATTCTTAGGAAGTGGCATTTTTGCGAAGGTGGAAAAAGAAGAAGCAATGCCACTAAGTGCATCCACCTGATGAATGATCGTTTCCAAGGACTTTCGCAGCTTTGAAAAATCGTCCAACTTCCCCTCACTCTCCATCCTTAGCAAATGTTGCAGAGTCAGCTTCATGGGAGTCAGCGGGTTTTTGATTTCGTGCGCCACCTGCTTGGCCATTTCTCTCCACGCCGATTCTTTTTCCGTGGATGCGAGCACTTTCTTACTGGCTTCAAGCTTGAAGAGCATGTTATTGTATTCGTTTACAAGCAGGCCAATTTCATCTTTGGAACCCCAAACCATCGGGACGTTATTATCGAGGTTGGTAGCCTTTAGTTTTTGCGTAAGAAGCCTGAAAGGGAAGGTCAGGTTCTTTGAAACAAAATAAGAAACGAACAAAAAGAGGATGAAAATGACTACAAAAGCATTGAAAATATTGCTCAAAACATCTGCAATAAGCGAATTGAGCTCGGCCTCAGATTCGAAGAACGGCACCGCTAAAATCCCCAGATTCTCTTGATTGTCCTGAGAAGGGATCGTGAGGTAAACGGATTTGTATCGAAGCTTTCCTACCTGCTCTTCGGCCAGATACTGGTTTTGGTTTTTCTCCACGATTTCAGCCAGAACCCTTGGATTAATCCAGGGAGAAAGAATCTTCTTATCGAAAATATTGGCCCGGTTGGTCGATTCCAGTTTGCCATCCAGGCCGTAGATATGTATATCACTGGCAATGGTATTCGCCAACTGATTGACTTCCTCATTGAGCAAATCTTTATCTACATTTTGCAAGTCCTGATTGCTCAGAAACCCTCCCAAATTACTTCGGATCAACCCTGCCTTTTGGATGTACTGCCTATCGAGATCTTCCCGATAGCTGTTTGCTAATAGTCCGATTGTGATGATACTGATGATAATGATCGGGAAGAAAAAGGCGAAATTGAGGTAAAGCTGAAGCTTGGTGGAGTAATTAAATTCGAAATTCCGATAGCCTTTCTGAACCGCGTTAATCAAAATACTCAGGAATGTCAGGAAAACGAAGGCCACAAAAAACAAAGAAATATTCCCGAAAAAGTGGGAAAGGCTGATGTTGGGCGATGATATGACAATCACCTCATCTCCGTTGATAAGTCCCAAATGATGATAGCGATCTGCATGAACGCCTGCTTCGATCAATTGAGTTTGATCAAGGCGGTTTTTAATCCCGGAAACAGAATAATTGAAAGAGCCTGAACTCCGAATCAATTCTTTTTCCTTGAAAATCGCAAAATCATACCGGACAGGATCCAGTTTTTCGATGTACTTCCTGTCCAAAAGCAATTTGGGATAAACGGAACTAGGCTGCACGCGAAGCTGGTTCAGTTCCAGAAAAATAAAGCCCTGAGGAGAATTGTCTTTCGTCATCGGGATAAAAGAGATAAACCGATTGCCGGCATAGTTCTCATTGCCCGGAATGAAATACAAATCTTTTACGCTTGTGGCATAGTCACTCTTTATATACTTCAGTCTCAAATCAACCAATCCATCAGAATCTGTCGGTCCATGAATCTGTTGTCCGCTTGATGAAAAAATTCTGACCTGAACCTCAAACTGATCAAAATAATTATCCAGATAAATCTTCCTGATTTTGGTTTCAATTAATTCTTTAGAAAATAAGGGATCAGCAATTCGATTTTGGATAAACAAATCCCCTTGCATTCGGGTAAAAATTTCTCCCAGAAAAAACTCTGTCATCACATCCTTCTCGATCAGGTTTTGATTTGCAAAGCGGACTTTGGATTGAATAAGTTGCTCCTTTTCTGTCTGAAAAGTGCTTATACCCGCAATCATTGCCGTAATGAGACAAGCAAAAAAGAAGGTTAAAAATGTCTCAAGTCCCAAACGGAAGACATTTTTAAATAGCTCAAATTTGATTATCAGAGACAGGAACCCCAGATGGATTAACCAGATGACCGCTCCCCAAAAACTAAAGAAAAAAATGACTCCAGCAATTGGTAAACCGACGAGCAGAAATGCCTGATAATACTCTCTTTTCCTGCTTTGTACTTCTATGAGCAAACTTACCAAGGTGAGGGAAAGCAAAACATACGCTGCTCCCCATGCAAATAAAATCAGGAAACTCAATCCCTTAAAAAAGTCAAAAGAAGGTATGGAACTGATGTCAAGCGCCCATTGGGAATTTAGGATCAGATCTCGAGGCAAAGACCAAAACATAAAAAGGCCTATTGAACTTGCCAAAACGGCAATTGCGAAAAACACTCGGAAATCGTTTTTCCCATTGAGCACCTTTATCTTCTGGTGCATGGGTTTTGAGGCAATTTGAAATATAATCAGCCCCAAAATCAATACACCACACAGGGTATTGATCAGGAGATCTCCAAGACTCGGATTGAACCAGGAGGATGCATAATTGGCAGAATTGAAAAGACCAAGATTCAGGTAGTTCCCCGGGAAATCCAGCAACAGCATAACTAGCCGAAAAGCAACCAAGATTAATGTCCCATAAGCAATCGCTTGCCAGCGCCTTCCTTTCCTCCATTTATTGAGAATAAAATTGGAGCTAAGCAAAAAGTAAAGAAGTAAAATTGAGCTGAAGAAAATCAGAATAGCCGGGTTGGCCACACTGCCCGCCGGGAGATATCCAAATCGAAATGTGACTCCAAAAAGAGGGATTCCGGCAATGTTCTTTACTTGAAAAGCTCCCTTTGCAGGATCTTCAAAAAGATCAAAACTATCATTCCCAAAAAGCTGCGGGTTCGGTCCGGTAATAAGATAGTCATTTTGAATATTGCCCGGGAGAACCAACCTAAGCACATGAACCATAAAATAGTCGTTCCCATCTCTGGTTACTTTTCTGATTTTCAGAAGCATTGTTCCGTAAGGATCCTCCAAAAACTGGTAAGACCTGGTCAAATCAACTTTTGAAAAATCCAGCGTGAGTGTGAAGTCTGACCAATAAAGAAGTCCTCCTTTCGGGTCAAGAAGAAAATATGGATGCTTATGACCAATAATACTTATTTGATCAAACGTGATAGCATCATCAGGCCTGACAGTCATTAAAATCTCTATGAAATCCTCATCAAACTCTTTGTCAACTTCTTGGACCCGTTCTTGAAGTGCAGATAAACCGGCTTCTTCCTCACTCTTTTGGAAGAAAAAGAAATTAAGAATTAATACTGCGAGGAGTGAGAAAATACTGACCAGAATGATCAGTCGTCGGGATTCTTGGCTCATTTCATCTAAAAATAAAAAAAGCAAAGTCCCTGATCAAACTTTGCTCTTTTAATTGGTGCTTCATACAGCCAATTTTGTTTTCTTTTTCTTTGCAGATCTCCACCAGAGGAAGCCAATTATCATCGCCAGTAAATAAGGCATTACAAACAGATAGATAATTCCATTGTTCAAACCAGCACCTATGCTAGTATCCCCGTTGCTTACATTGTTTTCAACGGAAGCCCGGCACATCGAACATTGAGCAAACGAAAATCCTTGAAAAGAAAGAGTGAAGACGAAAACCAGAGCTACTTTTAGAAACTTTTTCATGTCACAAAGTTATTTAGTGAATGATTTATAAATCAATGGACGTAATACGGGCTGACCATGAGATAAACTATCACTCCTGTCACGGTCACATAAAGCCAAATCGGATAGGCAAATTTAACTACTTTCCGGTGCTTTTCACGCTGATCAGTAAGACCATAATAGTAGGCGAAAAGAATCGGGAAAAGCGCAACAGCTGCCAATACGATATGTGTAAGCAGGAGAAAATAGTACACAGACCGAATTGATCCCTCACCTCCGAATGTAGTGCTTTCAGCAGCGCCGTGATAGATCACGTACGAGACCAAAAA
>VFKK01000206.1 GCA_009885605.1 Cyclobacteriaceae bacterium
AGTCGACTGCTGACACCAAGAGACAGATTGGCAAAATTGTCAATCCAAAATTCAACAAATCAATTACCGACTTCGTGACCGATTACAAAGGAAAAAAATTCAATAGCCCGAATGATATTGCATTGGGCCGTAATGGTATTCTCTATTTTACTGATCCGACTTATGGCCTGACAAATGGGAATGCTGATAAAGAAAAAGAATTGACCTTCAATGGGGTTTTCAAATTTGAAAATGGGAAGGCGGAAGTAATAATTGATACCTTAAAAAGCCCCAACGGAATCGGACTCTCCCCAGATAGCAAGTTTTTATATGTTTCAGATTCCGAAACCGGAAGATTACATGGTTATGAATTGGACAAAGCCGGGGAAATCATCAATTCAGTAAATTTCTTTGATGTACAGCAAGTTTGGGATCTTACCGTTCCTTCAAATTTGCATGGTTGGGATGGGATGGTTGTTTCAAAGAAAGGCGTAATAATGGTAGCAGGTTTCGGTGGCGTCTGGTTTTTTTCTCCCAAAGGAGTTCTAGTAGGCCATATCCAAACTCCGGGATTTACTTCCAATACCGCACTAGATGACAAGGAAGAATATCTTTATTGGACTGCTGGAAAACTACCCTTTACCAAAGGTTCAAGTTCACTTTACCGATATAAACTCAAGTGATCAAATATTCATGGAAGCTTTTAAAAAAATAAAAATTGTGGGAAAAACATCCATTTACCTGATTCTCATTTTTTCAATTTTCTTTTCCTCTTGCTCTAAAAAGCTGACGAGCATTCAGGACCTATCGACTGACCAACAAACTGCTGCTTACAAAGCATTGAAAGATGTTTCCTACGGTTCAGATGCAGAACAGGTGATGGACATTTACCTTTCTCAAAAAGCAAAATCCTTTGGAAAAAGCAACTACACGGTTGTATTCCTACATGGAGGAGGCTATTACTTCAGCGACAAAACTCAGGAGGAAAGATACATTGAACCTTACCTGAGGAAAGGCCTGAATGTAGTCAACCTGAATTACCGGTTGAAAAGAGGCGTTCCAATGGCCACGAGCGACCTGACCAATGCTTTGAATTTCCTCAAATCCAATAACGCCGACTATGGATTCAATTTGGAAAATGTGATTGTGACAGGCTTTTCGGCAGGGGCGCACATTGCAACCAATGTTGGGTTGGCCCAAAACAATCCGGAGTATTCCAATAAGCTGGATGGTGGAATCCTTATCGTAGGAATCATCAATTTTTCGGGTCCTGTGGATGGATTGGATGTGGTGGAAAGGATCTTTACCGAGCACCAAAATGAACAGTACCAAGCAGTGGGAAAAGCGCTGTTCTCACCTGAGGAATATGAGTCAAAAGAGAACCTCGCTGTTTTTGAACCTATCACCTATTTTGCCGCCAATGATCCTCCGGTTTTTTTATGGCACGGAGGTCAGGATGATCAGATCCCGCCAGTGACTTTTGAACGATTTGTGCCTATGATGAGAAAGGCCAAAGACATTAGGGTTTTTATACCCGATGGCAAACATAGCCCAAATACGGATGAGTTTGAAAACGCTTATAGTGAGATATTCAAGTTTTTGGATGAATTATAAAACCACAAAATGAAAAACGCAATTCTACTTCTGATCCTTTCCTTCACTCTGTCAGTTTCCTTCGGCCAAAAGCCGCGAGCCAGAGATTTAGGCGTACCATTTAACGGAACAACCGGTCAATGGAATTCCATCACCGATGTGAAAGGCGTAGAAGTCGGCTACAGTACCATCCTCTCAGGAAGCGGTGAAAACATCATTGGTAAAGGTCCGGTCCGAACCGGCGTCACTGCCATATTCCCTCGTGGTAAAGCACAAAAATTCAGCCCTGTCTTTGCCAATTGGTATAGCCTGAACGGAAACGGCGAAATGACGGGAACTACCTGGTTGACTGAATCGGGCTTTCTGGAAACCCCGATCATGATCACCAATACCAACAGTGTGGGCGTGGTCCGTGATGCCGTCTTGAAATGGTATGTGGATACAGATTGGTACAAAGGGGAAGAGATGTGGTACACTTATCCTGTTGTGGCTGAGACTTACGATGGCTTCTTAAATGATATCTATGGGTTTCACGTCAAAGAAGAGCATGTCCTCGAAGCAATCACCAATGCGGCATCGGGTAAAATAGCTGAAGGAAATGTGGGTGGAGGGACTGGGATGAGGTGTTTGGGATTTAAAGGTGGAACAGGTACCTCATCCAGAATAATCAAGATTGCAGATTCCACTTACACAGTTGGCGTTTTGGTACAGGCCAATTTTGGCAGGAAACCTTCCCTCACTATTGCCGGAGTACCGGTGGGAACGGAATTGATGGACACCTTGAATAACGAATTGAAATTGCCTCCACAGTCCTATCGAAAAGAAGGAGACGGATCAATCATCGTAGTGGTAGCGACAGACGCACCTTTGCTTCCGCATCAATTAAAAAGAATAGCCAATCGGGTTCCAATCGGAATCGGCCTCACAGGAGGAATTGGAACCAATGGTTCGGGGGATATTTTTATTGCCTTTTCCACCGCCAATCCGGATGCATTTCAGCGGGATGATTTCTCTGAAGTGGACATGTTGCCCAATGATTTGATCGATCCCTTGCTCGAAGCGACCGTTCAGTCCGTAGAGGAAGCCATCATCAATGCCATGATCGCAGCAGAAACCATGGAAGGAATCAATGGTAATAAATCCTATGCCCTTCCTCATGGATTACTGGTGGAGGTACTCAAAAAATACAATCGACTGAATAAATAATATAAAGTGATACTCAAGAAACAGGAGGAAAAATGAAAACGACATGCATTCTAAAATGAAACTCCAAACTCCTTCTTTCCTTGATAACGCTACAACAAGTTCAATTTTGCCTAAGCAAATCCAAAATTAAATGAGATACCAAACAAACATCCTGACCTTCGTTATTTTTTCAGCCTTCGCCCAACTGCTTATAGCTAGTAATGCTTCCGCACAATGGACAAACCGCTACTCCAAACTCAATGACTTTGGCCACCATGTTTACCTGGAACAGCATGAGCTCCCGATTCTCGCCCACGGACCGACAGACCCGGCACCTGCCCCTGATGGTAAGCACCTGGCATTCGCAGCCCGAGGCTGGCTTTGGAATCTGAATCTGGAAACTGGTTCTGCCGTCAGATTGACCAAAGGTCCAGGAATTGATTCACGACCACGCTGGTCTCCGGACGGTAAACTTCTTGCATTCGTTCGTGACGAAGGAAAAAATACCGCAATCATTGTTCGGGAACTGGTAAGTGGACAAGAAACAAGGATTGATACAGAAGCCATCGAGCTGGACCCTGAATTCTCGGCAGACGGGGTTTGGCTGTACTACACATCCGGAGTAAGCGGTTCGCTTAATCTCCGACGACGTCACCTTACTTCAGGAGAAGACGAACAGCTCACAGAACTATCACAGGTGGAGCGGAATTCTCGAAGGTTGGCCCAAAATGATGGCCTGATGTATCTTCATGCAAGCGGGTCTCACCGAGTACTTCGAATCAAAGACTTTAAGTCCGGAACCGACACAATCGCAGTTGCCCAGACATTGACCTATCGCTTTACCGCTGACGCTCACCCTGTTCAAAATCTGATCGTTTACAGTGCACCAATTGACAATGCACATCACCTTTGGACCATGGATCTCAAAGATCCACGGGTGAAGAACCGACTAACGGAAGGCGATCCTTTCGCCATAACACCTGCTTTCAGCATGGATGGCAATCAGGTTTATTTCGTTGAACTGGACGAAAACCGTCAGTTTCGCTTGATGCGCATATCCACCTACGGTGGCTCGCCTGAAGAAGTGAAAATTTCGAATTGGAATCTGGGAGAAGCAACCGGAACACTAAACGTAACTGTGAAGGATACGGCGGGGAAAATGATCACAGCAAGGGTTTCAATCGTTCGGGAGGATGGCAATCCCGTGGC
>VFKK01000186.1 GCA_009885605.1 Cyclobacteriaceae bacterium
CAAAAAGCTTCGAAAGTCCTGCTCCTGCTGTGATTCCGTACATGAATTTATTGGGTTCGTCCTGAGCTCCTCCATAGGTAGGAAGTTCTTTTGGACTAGCTCCCGAAAATTCTCTGGAAATATCCGTTGCCCTCAATAGATAGCCAATATGAGGTCCGATTTTGATCTGAAACCTTCCGGATTTACCCGCATAAAAGCTGGAAAGAATCGGCACTTTCAAATAATCAAATTTGGTTTCGTTGGTTTGAACGGGAGAAACATCCTCATCCAACTGTTTGAATCCAATTGTCAAGAACTGGAAATTCATTTCAATTCCGGCATTTTTTGAGCTGAAGTGCTCGAATACAAAAGCAAACGTAGGAGCGCCAGTTCTTTCAGTAGAAATTTTTCGACTATTTGCTGCTGGTTGGTACCCATAAGAGGAAGTGACATAGCCTCCTCTGAATCCAATGCTGGTTTGCGCAAGCGAAAAGAAAGAAATGAAGCAGAAGATTCCTGTAAAAACGATTCGGTTCATGGACTAAAATTATGGAAATATGCCGTTGCTGTCGGGTTTTATTTAATGTGTTTATTATTGTTTTTTAAGGTCACATTGAATCTCGCCTGTTGAATAATCATCTCAGTGCGTTACTTCTCAGGCACGCTCGATTTCGCGTTGATAATGAAAGTACCTGAAACAGGAAGTCCATCCAGCCCCAAACCTTTTACGACTACCGTCATCGGGCCTCCCAGATCGTTGGTGTAGAAAGAGAAACTCACTTGTCCGGTTTGATCGGTGACCAAAAATGGATTCCAATAAATCGTCTGGCGCTGATCAATTAATTCTTCGTCAGTTTCCTGGGAGTAATCTATTTGATAAAATGGAGTTCCAGGTTGAAATCCTTCAATTGTAAACTCGTTAATCCCCGATGGTTTGAGTGAAGCAACTGCGGTATCCAGCGATTCTCCAGACTTCAGGTAAACCGCGATGACACCATTTCTGCCCTGATCTCCCAGCATAGAAACTGTACGAGATACGACTTCCACCCGATCGATATCAAACGGATTGATACTTTTAAGATTGTCAGCGGCAGTGATTGATCCGGCGCTTACCATGATTGCACCATTGACCATGACTATCGGTTCCATCGATCCTGATACGGATGTAGCGCCGCCTCTTAATCGTATTTGCTGCATTCCCGTGGCTCCGGCTAATGTCACGCGCATTCCCGGTACATTTCCCGCAAGGCTCGATACCAAATCATTTGTATTTCCCGAAACAAAAAGTTTTTCTCCCGGAACCACATAATCGGGGGTGCCGTAGATTGCTCTTGGGCCTTTTATTGCCATATCTTCTACCACAACTTCCTCGAGTTCCGCGGTGTCTTCAGATTCCGTCAACGGCCGGATCGACTCGGACGCTGTTTTAGTTTTTGGGAAAAAAGCGCCTTCCGGAAGAGCTACCGGGGCATTCAGATCAGGAACCAATTCAATTTTCGAAATAGGCTTTCCTTTTTTATCAGTTGCCTGAATAGCCAGTTTCATCGGTCCGTAAAACTCCATTTGCTCTATCGCAAATTCTCCCTTTGGATTAGCTTCCATTTCTAACATTCCCTCAAAGTCATTCACAAAAGCGATTACCTGACCCGCAACCGGCTTACCTTTTTCGTCGAGGACATTTCCCTTTTGACTCAAACTTTTTTCCACCGGGTAGGAAAAGCGATCCAAAGTCATAGTGGCCGGGATTTCTTCAAGTTCGAGCGAACTTCTAATATCTGTTTGCTCAGGGATCGGGACAATCTGAGATTGATCCAGGACAGACACGGAAAGTTTTGCCTGAACGGAAGCTCCCCGCAAGTTTTTGGTGTTGAGTGTCAGGGTGACTTTTTCCCTCGGTCCATAATTCTCTTTATCTGCCAAAATACCCAAGCGATCTGCTGGTTTTGGTGCACCTGCTTCCGATTCTTCCACACGCTGGAAGGGAGTAAGAATGCTCAATGGAGCGGTGAAATAATGCCTTGGTCCGTAGTTTTTGTTCCAGTTGGTATAAGCCCGGAGGAAGTACTTCTCCTCAGTTAGCGAGTCGGAAAGGGTGAAATTGCCAACGACAATTCCATCGCGAATCTGAAATTTCTTTTCAACGATAAAGTCGCGTGTCCCATTGATCAACTCGACATGCAATACCTTACTCAGTTCGTCTCTCAGGTAGGGATTACCATAGTTGAAATAGGCCTTGAAGAAAAGCTGATCACCTGTGTAGTAGTAGGGCTTGTCGGTGTGCAGGTAGATTTTCTCCTGAAAATTTGCGGCGGTTCGTTCCAGGTTTTGTAGCTGAATGGCCTTTTCGGCATCGTAGTCAAGCGGTAATAGCGTCGAAATCCTCTTCTGATCCATGTCTCCCGAGAAGACAAGATCCTGAGGATTAAGGACCATCCCGTTTTCTCTCACACGCACAGTCCCCTTGTTTACCTCAAGCCAGGAAACCGGATAAGGGGCATCTTTGTAGGTATTGACAAGAGAATATCCTTTCTGGTAATGGATTTCGATTCGGCCTTTCATCGCGATCAGATATTCGCCTGGTTTGCCCGCCGGTGTTATGAGTTGTTCAGGCTTGTAAGCCACTACAGATTTTCCAAGTTCATTCGCAAAAATATCAGTCCTCATGTTCATACTGGGGGATCCTCCCGGCTTGTCGCCGTAAAGGAAAAACCCTTCTTGTTCCTGCTTTCCATTGATCATTGCCCGAAACATATTCATCGGAGACTTCTTGTAAACTTCGGCTCTGTTATTCTCCCAAGTGCTGCGCTGAATTTCTGATTCAGGTTTCATTTCCTCAAATCTGGCGGCACCCACGATCCGATAATTGGTCGGAGAGTCAAAGAATTCCTTGAGGTCAAAGCTGATTTTGTAGCCCAGGTAATTGTTTACTATTTCAATCGGCTGAATTGCCGAAGCCAGAAAAGTCCCTTTTACTTCTCCTTCGGAAAAGTCGATTGCCCAGGGATTTTGGATCGTGGAAAGTGCCGAGACCTGATCATTTCCGAGGAAGAGGTTTTGAAATTTGCGAAGATCACGCTCCCAGACTTTATCTCTTGAAGCCTTGATTTCCACATCACTGAGTACCTGATCGAAGGGCTTCATACTCAGATTCACTGTGGAAATTCCTCCCGGATTTAAGGTGAGTTTTCTCGTTTCGGCCACATAGCCCATGAAAGAAAATCCAACTTCTAACGGACCAGGTTCCAGGTTTGAAAGCGTGAATTTCCCATCCAAATCGGTGACCGTCGCGATGGTAGTATTGTTGATGAAGACATTGCAATAGGGAAGGGTTTCACCGGTTTCCGCATCTTTCACTACTCCGGTGATTGTTCCCGTCTGGGCAAAAGCCTGAAAGGAGAATGCTATAAAAAAAGCAAATAATGCCAGTATCTTTTTCATTTGAATTGATTCGTATTCTGTGGTTAAGTCAACTAAGGGAGGGCAAACTAATTTTCTTGCTTTAACCTCTTTTCCAACTCAAAGTTAATCTTTCGATGGACTTTCATTGATGAGGAATTTTCCAAAAACAGGTTCTCCCGATTCACTTATTCCCTGGATTTCCACCCACATGGGTCCGGCCTTCGAGTTCGTTTTGAATTCCACGCTTTTGGAAAGATTCGATTCGTTTGTCACAAAATTTGGATTCCAATAGAGGGTTGGTTTTTGGTCCATAGTCCAAGGGTTTTGTTGCTGATTTAGCATCAAGTCTTCAAAGCTCTCATTCACTTGTAAGCCCTGAAGTTCAAAAAGGGTAAAGCTATTCAAATTGGCTTCTCTTGCTCTTTCGAGGTCTTCACCGGTTTTTAAAATAATGGAAATGACACCATTTCTTCCCTGATCTCCCAAAGAGGGAACCAGTCTTTTTACCACCTCAACGCGGTCTATGGAAAAGATATTTATTTGGCCCAAAACGTTAATAACAGGAACCCCTGCCAGGCTGGCTGGCACACCATTGATTAATACCAAGGGCTCGCCTCCCCGAAACTTAACTGTCGTCGGAGTTCCAAAGACTTGCATCCCGGGTATTTTACCGGCCAGGCTATTCAGAAATTGATTTACGTTTCCATTGAGAGTCAGGTCTTCAGCTTTTACTACATTATCCGGTGACCCGTATGGCATGGGACCAATTGTGCTTTCCCGTTCTTTTTCTACGACAGCTTCTTCCAAGAGAATTTCTCCGATTTCCATTCCTTCCTCAATCTCCGCTCTATTGAGTGGCTTTATACTTCGGGTTGCAAATGGTGAGAAATCAAATTCTGAGGGGAGGTAAGAAGAGGGATATCTGATCAGTTCAATTTTTATGTTTTTGATTGGAAATCCTTCCTGCGAAGTTGCCTGGATAGCGATTTCAAATTTTTCCTCAAAATTCGCCTGCGGAAAGATAAAGCTTCCATCCTTTTCGGATTTCAGCTTTTTTATATTCTCGAAGCCATCTATCAAGGCGGTAACATTTCCCATAATCGGAGTTCCTTCGGGTGTGAATAAGGAGCCTTTGATAAGAAATCCTGATTCGATATGTCTTTCAAAAGTTGATTTGTCTTGGGTGGCATTGATGATTTGAAGAGAGGATTTGAGATCTGCTTGCTCAGGAAGTACACTTGCCTGATTCAAGTCCAATACTGTCACGGATAAATTGGCGTTGATCGGTTTTCCTTTAGAATCTGATGCCATGATATTCAGCCGAACAGATTCATCTGGCCCGTAAGATTGCTTATCAGTAAAGACTGTGATTCCAGCTGAGGCAGATTCCGGATTCTGAGTGACAGGTTTCAGACTGCGTTCAAGGATTTGAATAGGTTTAAAAAAATCTCCATCCTTGTCATAATTGCTGCTCCAGGCAGTATAAGATCTCAGTAAATAGTTGTTTTGAGAAAGGGAATCCGGCAAGAGAATCGATCCGGAGGCTGTCCCGTTTTCAATTTTGAAAAGGCTATGTAGCTGCACATTTCCTCTTGTATCCAATAGCTCAACATGCAGAACCTTACTCATATCCTCAGAAATAAGCGGACTGCCGTAGCGGATGTAAGCTTTGAAAAGCAGGTGCTCCTGATGCCAGTAATGTTGACGATCGGTGTGAAGAAATATTCTTTCCTGCATGACCTGAGCATTGCGCTCCAGATTTGCCAATCGGATTGTTTTGTCCCCGTTGAAATTTATGGGGATTCCAAAAACAGGATTAGCATTTGAGAAATTTCCCCCTAGGATAAGACTTGAATAATCTATCGGAGAGCCATTTATGCGAAGGGCTAAATTTTCTTCGGAGAAATCAATTGTCCCGATTTTTCCATTTGATAAGTTGACTGAAGCAGGATGAGAAAAGGCTAAAAGATACTCTCCGGGATTGTCTCCAATTGCAACTTTTGGATCCGGAGAGGGACTAAATGCGGAAGTTTCTCCCGACATCAACTCGCTTAGATTGAACTCGAGCGAGTTTTTGTAAATGTCTAATCTCGTTGCTCTTCTTTGGGTAAGGATGGAATTATCTTCCGCAGGGAGTTCGTAATAAGAGGCAATTCGGGTGATATCCTGATTGGTGTCTTCAAGTTTGAGAGGCTTGAAATAAAGGGAAATCAAGTAACCGGTGAGGTCATTTTTAAAAAATATCGGACCCTCTGCAGCAACAGTCGTAGTCTTGTCAGGGGAAATTTCAAAAATCAATTTATAGGGGTTTAGCAGAGAAATTTCCAAGTCATTGAAATTCTTGCCTAAGAAGACTTTCAGAAATTCCTTCTCAAGATTTTTTCTTTTCCCTTCACTCAAAACGGTCAAAACAGGGGAAATTCCCTGAATGGGATTTAGCCGGATTTCCTTTGAAGTTGTCTTGTCAGGAAGAAGTAAAACGCTGTCTTGCTGAAATTCAAATCCACTCAAAACCGCCACAATTTGCCATCTTCCAAGCGGAATATTTGAAAGTTTGAAATAGCCTGATGAATCGGAAAATGCCTGAAAACTTGATCCCGGAATAAATACATGACATTCAGGTACAGGAAGACCGGAAATTTTGTTGGTAATCTTTCCGATGAAATCGGAGGATTGAGCGGAAGCGAAAAGTGTTAAGAGACTAAATCCGAGAATAAAAAAAAATCGAAGCATCGGCTGAATAAATTGATCTGAAAATTAAGATTTTAATCTTAAGAAACAAAAGCTCCATTTAGGAGCTTTTGTTCAATAGTTCAATTTTGACAGATTACTAAATCATTGATGAATTTTCAAAAGCAGCAAGTGTAGCCAGTGGACAATTTTCCGCTATTTTCTCACCTCAATTTTACCTTTCAGGCGGAATCTCGAATCATCATCAATTCAATTTCAGCTTTCCTTGTCGTCATCAGCTTTCATTCCCTCACGGTCTTTCAACTTTTTGTCTTCCACGTTTTTATTGAGGAATTCGTTGATTTTGTCAATCGAAAATGAGGAGGAGATCTCTCCGAAGGAGTTGATTTCCATTTTGAAACCTTTCAGTTCCTCGTGAACCTTTGGGTCTTCTTCTTTCTTTTTCTTCTTTGCCATGACTTATTAGTATTGTTAACCGACTACTTCTAAGGTAGCCAAAGCATACTCAATTCTTGAGGCGACTTCTTTGGTGCCCAAAATAGCAAACACTTCCATGAGGTCAGGCCCAACTCCCATGCCAGTAATTGCAAGTCTTACAGCTTGCATCGTTTTTCCCAACTTGATCCCTTCGGCTACTGCAGAGGCTTCCAACATCGATTTCGCTGTGACGGCATCGTAAGTTCCGGTGAATCCTGTGATAGACTTTGCATAATTGGTAAGCACCTTTACCGGATCTGAGCTCCATTTTTTGGAAGCCGTTTCTGCGTCAAAACTTGTCGGAGCGATGACCATGAATTTACTTTCTCTCCAGAGGTCTGCTGTGAAAGTTGCCCTTTCCTTTATAAAAGCAACAATCGCTTCTGCTTTTTCCTGTCGGATTTCAACGTCTTCAGCAGCGGCATCCGCGATTACAAATCCTGCCAGCTCGGAATTCGATTTGGCTCTCAAATATTGCTCGTTGTACCATTTGGCTTTGGCTACATCAAACTGGGTTCCTGACTTGCCGATACGCTCGATAGAGAAGGCTTCAACCAATTCTTCCAACGAGAAAAGTTCTCTGTGATCACCTGGATTCCAGCCTAAGAAAGCAAGGAAGTTCAGGAATGCATCTGGCAAATATCCTTGCTCCCGGAAACCTGAGGCAGTTTCCCCGGTAGTTGGGTCAGCCCAATTGATGGGGAAAACCGGGAATCCCAACTTATCGCCATCGCGCTTGGAGAGCTTTCCGTTTCCGTCAGGCTTCAGCAAAAGCGGTAAATGCGCAAACTCAGGCATAGTGGCTTCCCATCCCAAATATCTGTAAAGCAATACGTGAAGCGGGGCAGAAGGAAGCCATTCCTCGCCTCGGATCACGTGCGTGATTCTCATCAAATGATCGTCCACGATGTTTGCCAGGTGGTAAGTAGGCATGCCATCTGACTTCATCAGAACTTTGTCATCGAGGGTAGAAGAGTGAACCATCACCCAGCCACGGATCATGTCGTGGAGACGGACTTCCTCCTTTCGGGGAATTTTAATTCTGATGACATAATGAGCGCCAGACTCCAGCAGTTGTTTTACCTCATCCTCAGGAAGCGTGAGGGAGTTTCTCATCTGAGTCCGGGTAATGCTGTCATATTGAGGTGAAACCACCCGAGCTGCAGTCAATCGATCCCGCATCGCATCAAGTTCTTCAGGAGTATCAAAAGCATAATAAGCATGACCATTTTTTATCAGGTCAAGCGCATATTGCATATACATGGGCTTACGCTCAGACTGACGATATGGACCACAATCACCCGGATTCCAGGGACTTTCTTCCGGGGAAATGCCCAGCCACTCCAGTGATTCTCTGATGTAGTCTTCCGCGCCGGGTACGAATCGGTTTTGATCTGTATCTTCTATTCTCAGGAGGAATTTCCCCCCCATTTTTTTTGCAAAAAGATAGTTGTAAAGGGCTGTGCGTACACCCCCGATATGCAAAGCTCCTGTTGGGGACGGAGCAAATCTTACTCGAACTTCTCTACTCATGGATATCTATTTCAATGTCCTGAAAACCTTGATTTGCAGGGCTTGGTTTGATTTTTTGATCAGGGTGTAAAGATAAGTAAAACCACTGAATCGCCTGTTTAATGACAGAAATGAAAAAAGGAACCCAATGTGGATTCCTTTTTTATTTCAAGCGTGTGAAATCTTACTTTCTCACTCTGATTTTCTCCTTGATACGTGCAGCTTTTCCCTGACGACCTCTTAGGTAGAACAAACGAGCTCTTCTTACTTTACCCTGTCTCAACAGATCGATTTGCTCGATAGCAGGAGAGATGATAGGGAAGATTCTTTCCACACCGATTCCGTTGGAGATTTTTCTGACAGTGAAAGTTTCACCATTGGAGTTCGGGTTTCTACGCTGAATCACAGTTCCCTGGAACTGCTGGATACGCTCCTTGGCACCTTCTTTAATTCGTACGTGTACGTTGATGGTGTCACCAGCTTTGAATGAAGGGAATTTAGCTCTTGCTTCGCTGTATTCCGCTTCTACTATTTTCATTAAATCGCTCATAGCTTTATTTTTTATGCTTTCGCAGTTTGCCAACGCGTGGCCTATATAATTACTTCTTATTCGATTCTAAATCGCCTTTTCCGCTACCCTGCTTGCTGAGCAAATCGGGTCTTCTTTCGCGGGTTCTGCGAACCGATGCTTCAAATCTCCATTCGTCTATCTTGGCCTCATGGCCTGAGAGCAATATTTCCGGTACTTTCATCCCTTCATATTCTGCGGGGCGAGTGTACACCGGCGGTGCCAGCAGTCCATCCTGGAAAGAGTCTGTCAATGCAGAAGATTCGTCATTGAGTACTCCCGGAATCAGGCGAATGATCGCATCAGCCACTACAGCTGCTGCCAATTCACCTCCGGAAAGGACAAAATCACCAATGCTAATTTCTTTGGTGATGAATCTCTCCCTCACCCGCTCGTCTACTCCTTTATAGTGACCACAGAGGATCAACAGGTTTTGGCTGAGCGAAAGCGCATTGGCCATGGATTGGTCAAAGGTAACTCCGTCAGGGGTCATGTAGATGATTTCATCGTACGTGCGTTCCTTCTGAAGTGCTTCGATGCATCGGGC
>VFKK01000295.1 GCA_009885605.1 Cyclobacteriaceae bacterium
AGGATCGAGCATGAATCTATATTGATAGCGGATTTTTTCAGTTCGGCCGTTTTGGGTCAAATTGATTGGTTTTTCTTTGACTGCCAGCGGAACTTGCCAGATATCCCAGCCATCGCGCAGTAGGACGTATTTGCTGTCGCTGCTCCATCCGATGGAGTTTTGAAGCGGTTTTTCCACGTTATGGTCATCTTCCAGATTGACAAAAGTCACAGGGAGACTTGCAGTGAGATTAGTGGATGTGCCGGTTATAATATCATAGAAGAAGAAATTGCCATCCATTCCATAAAGCAACTTAGTACCATCAGGAGAGGATCGCGGCGCAGACGCAAAAGAAGGCAAGTAGAAATTGGTAAAAAGCGGTTTTTTATCGCCTGTCTTCAGGTTGATCAGAAAGTAATCCCGGTAGCTCTGGCCATTCAGGTTGCCGTCAAGTTCGTAGGTTTGCTGATCCGAACCTAGGGCATACAACTCTTTGGGCAAAATGCTCAGGTCACGCATGGTGCTGTCCTGAAGCGGAATGTGCTTTTTTCCAGCTACATCGTACATCGCCCAAAAGCTGAAGTTTTTGTCCATGTTTTCCAGCACTTGCTGTCTGGACTGTAAGCGAGTGTCCTGCCAATGCCAGATGGTCATGTCAGGCTTGTCGGCTTCGTTTTCTTTTCCGTTGGTTTTGACTTTTCCGGAATCAAGTTTTGCAATGGCTTTCTGAAGATCTGAGATTGATTTGATCGTGGTATCTGCCATGATTTTGGCGATTTTCAGCGATTCAACAGTAGCGAGAGAATCCTTGTTTTCAGGCTTCTTTTGATCTTCCTTTTTCACAACTTCTAAGGGATGAATGCCATAAAAAAGTCGGGTCAAATCCTCAGACCACATTGGTCTGCGATTCGGGCTGATGGTGTATTCTTTGGAGAAACCGATAGAATCCTTCGCCGGATCATAAAGCGTAACAGCAGGGTTTGCCAGGTTTTTTACACCGATTACCTTGCCGAGTTCCTGCTTGTATTTTTTGTCCTTCACCATTTTGAGCGAAGCAAATGCATCACCTTTTTCGGTCCAGACAATTGACTTGTAGCTCGCTTCGTCACTGTCCAAAATCTGTACGCTGTTGTTTGCCACATTCATCAGATAGACTCCATTGCCGGATTGATTGGCAGCATCGACCGTGTAAGCGAGGTAGGTTCCTGCTTTGTTGAAAGCGAATTCCAGTACGTTGCCCAGATTTTGCTTTTTCTCAGAATTGAGATGATAGATCAACAAATCTGAACCTTTGGCATCGCCGTTTGATCCTTCTTTGCTAAGATTTAAAGCGAGATGAGTCGATGCATCTCCGTTGAAAGTGAAAGCGCCAACATTTTCGAAGGTTTTCTTCGTGTCAGTTCCGAGTTTGAGCAGGGTAAGTTTCTCCTTAAGAGGCTTCCCTTTGGCTTTTTCATTTGCCTTTTTCTCGGTGAATTTTGGATATTCTTTGAAAGCAAACCATTGACTGTTTTCACTGAATTCCATAGAAGCGAAATTAGTGGAGCCGATTGCGAAAGTCTTTTTGGAAGCATCGTCGTTGGCTTTTTGGAGGATTATTTCACCGTCACCCTCGAGGGCAACAATGGCATAAGCGATCCATTGGCCATCGGGAGAAACCTGGAAACTTCCATTAGGCATGAATTTCCAGGACGGGATATCTTTCCAATCGATGGGCTTGGGAGTGATTTCCTGCGCGAAGGTCAGGAAAGAAATCACGCAAAAAAGCCAGAGTAGTGTAAACCTTATTTTCATTCTGATTCTATTTAGGTGAGTAAAATAGGAAATTTTTTTTTGGCTACAGTAGACGATCCAAAGTCGAGGGCTCCTGATATTGATCTCTCAAGTTTTTTCAGGAGTTGAGGACTTATGAACCCCAAACCGTTGGATGTGGGATTTTACGATTGGATTTCTAGAATGCGATTGACATCCTTTTACCAGAGCCGTGGACCATTGTCAGTCATCTGTTGACCAAACAAATCAATCCGCTTTGTAAACTACTTTCCCGCCAACCACAGTCATCTTTACCTTCGTTTGGAGGATTTCGGCTTCCGGTACTTCCATGATGTTTTTGTCATAAACGGTGAAATCGGCTGCTTTTCCAACTTCAATAGATCCTTTGAAATCTTCTTCGAACTCAGCAAAAGCTCCATCCAACGTATAGGATTTCAGCGCTTGCTCACGCGTCATCTTTTGATCTGCTTCATAACCTCCCTCGGGAGTATTCTGAAGTGTTTTTCTGGAAACCGACGCGAAGAAAGAAGGAATCGGATCTACAGGTTCCACAGGAGCATCAGTTCCATTGGTTACGACTGCACCTGATTTGATCAAACTTTGCCAAACATAGGCACCGTCGATGATGCGTTTTTCTCCCAATCTGTCGATTGCCCACGGTCGGTCTGAACTCAGGTGAATTGCCTGCATGGCGGCGATTACGCCCAACTTTCCGAATCTCGGGATATCATCCGGATGCAAATGCTGTGCATGCTCGATGCGGAAACGGTGATCTTTTGCCTCGGGATTTTTTGCCAAAGCTGCCTCAAATCTGTCCAGAATTTCCTGATTGGCACGATCTCCGATCGCATGTGCGCAAACCTGGAATCCAAGCGGAATCGCTTTTTCAGAAACTTCCGTCACCACTGACATGGGTAGAGTTTCATGACCTCGATGGCCCGGTTTGTCGCTGTAATCTTCCAGCAACCAGGCACCCCACGGTCCCAACGCACCATCACAGTTCAACTTGATGGAGCGAACAGTCACCATGTGATCGGGATCGATCATCGGGCCTTTTTTGTACCAGGCTTCCAAAAGCTCCGGCTGACGACCGGAAAGCATGAGGTATAGTCGGGCAGTAAGTCTGCCCTCTTTTTTAAATTTCTCTAATAAATCAATTACATCCTGCCCGCTTCCTGCGTCATGGAAAGAAGTGATGCCTTTTTCAGCAAGTTCTTTCAACGCCAAAGTCAAGGCTTCCTCTGCACGTTCCGGGGTTTCC
>VFKK01000106.1 GCA_009885605.1 Cyclobacteriaceae bacterium
AACGTCGTCTGTTGAGGATTATCCGCTGCTTTAACAACCTATTTTGGTCCTACTGGCAAAGTTGCGGATAATCATATTAAAAATATACCCTTTGGAAAATCAGCTTCTCCACACTTGCTTCCTTATTTACCACCTGCAAATGGTTATTGGTTGGATTGATGGTTCTGACGATTCTTTATGGCCTCTTTCATAATTTATTAACAAGAAAAATTCCTGCTGGCAGTCAGTCACATTCGTGATTTTAATTCTGGTTCTCGAGATCCAAAATTTAAATCTCTTTGCTTTTCAGGATATTTTTCCTAGTATTTCGGTACGAGAGAAAGCCTCTTATTTTTACTGAAAGGCGATTGTAGATTTTATGAAAGAAGAATATTTTAAATGGTTTTCTCCTCACCTTCAGCATGACGTGGAAATGTTGGTTTTTGGGCATGGGGGTTATCCCGTAATTCTTTTTCCGACCTCAATGGGTTCTTTTCACGAGAATAGAGATATGGGGTTGACCGGTTCTGCGCAGTGGTTTATTGACAATGGATTGATACAGATTTTCTGTCCAGAGAGTAACGACAAGCAAAGCTTTTATAATAAAGGGATTCACCCACATCAGCGGATAGAGAATCACGTTGCCTATGATCTTATGATCTGCCATGAAATAGTGGAGAGAGTACGGTTGAATACCCGAACCGGAAAAGTCGCGGTAGCAGGTTGTAGTTTTGGTGGATATCACGCCGCGAATTTCGCTTTCAGGCACCCTAATTATGTCAGTCATATGTTTAGCATGTCTGGAGCTTTCGCCATCCGCAATTTCATGGACGGCTATCAGCACGATGATATCTTTTACAATAGTCCCTTTGAGTTTTTGAAAGATCTCCGGGACCATGAATTATGGAAAATGGACATTGTCCTCGGTACATCCAATTGGGATATTTGTTTTGATGCCAACCTTAAACTCCAGGAAGTACTCAAGCAAAAAAACATGAACTATTGGCTGGATGTGAGGCAGGATAAGCAACATGACTGGCCGGTTTGGAGAGAAATGTTCCCCCATTATCTAAGCAGAATAAAGTTTTAACCAAAAGAAATTCATTTACATTTTGATACAGAAACAATGAAAAAAATAGGAATACTTTTCGGAATGGAGGATACTTTTCCTCAGGCTTTTATCGACCGAGTTAATCAAAAAGCTGAAAAAGGAATTATGGCCGAGGCTGTGCAAATTGATAAAGTCGTTCAAAATAAGCTCACAGAATATGCCGTCATCATTGACAGGATTTCTCAGGATGTACCTTTTTATCGTGCCTATTTGAAGAATGCGGCACTTACAGGCACAGCTGTCATCAACAACCCTTTCTGGTGGAGTGCGGATGATAAGTTTTTCAATAACTGCCTTGCCGATCAATTGGGCGTGCCCTTACCAAATACAGTTTTATTGCCATCGGCTAAGCATCCTGATGATACCACAGGCAAATCTTTCAGAAACCTCGTTTCACCCTTGGATTGGCAGGGAATTTTCGATTACGTCGGATTTCCAGCCTATATGAAGCCTTATGCAGGAGGAGGATGGAAGCACGTTTATCGCTTGGAAAACAAAGAAGAGTTTTTCAGCAAGCATCCGGAAACCGGTCAACTGGTCATGCTGCTACAGGAAGAAATTTTGTTTGATGAATATTTCAGAGTGTATTGTTTGGGTGGAAAAGCTGTCAGAATCATGGAATATGAGCCGAGAAATCCGCATCACCTTCGCTATGTGGTAGATCGAGCGCCTTCCTCCAAAAAGTTGCTGGCTACGGTAAAAGATTATACAATTAAACTTTGTGAAGGTCTTGGCTATGATTTCAACACCGTTGAATTTGCCATAAGAAATGGAATTCCATATGCAATCGACTTTGGAAACCCAGCTCCGGATGCAGATGTCAACTCAGTGGGTCAGGATAATTTTGAATGGGTGGTTGAGGAAGCGGCAAAAATGGCAATTAGCTATGCGAAAGCTCAGAAGCCTGGTCAAATGAATCTGACTTGGGGGACTTTTATGAAAAACTCAGTACATACGGCCAAACGGTTTTAACCTTTTGATATAAAATTATATGTCTGCAAATCCGATTAAGCTTCCAAAATTCACACTTGGAGTAGAGGAAGAGTATCAAATTATCGATCCGGTGACAAGAGATTTACGCTCCCACATGTCTAAAATAGTGGAGGGAGGAAAAATCCAACTCATGGAACAGGTGAAAGCTGAAATGCACCAATCTGTGGTGGAAGTGGGTACGAATATTTGTGAAAGCGTAGCAGAAGCCAGAAAAGAAGTCTCTTTTCTCCGAAATAAAATTGCAGAGTTGGCGGCAAACCAAGGGCTGGTAGTTGGAGCTGCAGGTACTCACCCATTTTCCAGATGGCAAGATCAGGAGATTACGGATGATCCACGATATCATCATATTGTGAATGAGCTCAAGGACATTGCGAGATCCAACCTGATTTTTGGACTTCATGTCCATGTTGGCATTGACAATCGTGATACAGCCTTGCAGCTCATGAATCAAGCCTGTTATTTTCTCCCTCATATTTATGCGCTTACGACCAATTCTCCATTCTGGGAAGGTCGAAATACAGGTTTTAAAGCATTTAGATCAAAGGTTTTCGCGAAATTTCCCCGTACCGGGTTGCCGGAATATTTTGATTCGGTTCAGTCTTACGACAATTTCCTGGACATTTTAATGAAGACAAATTGCATCGATAATCCCAAAAAAATCTGGTGGGATTTAAGAATTCATCCGTTCTTTCCAACCATTGAGTTCCGAATTTGCGATATGTGTCTGACTGTGGACGAGACTATCTGCATCGTTGCGCTGATTCAAGCTGTGGTTGCAAAGTTGTATAAGCTTCTGATGAGCAACACAAGCTTTAATATTTATCGGATAGCTTTAATTCGCGAGAATAAATTCCGGGCAGCCAGAAATGGAGTTGAAGGTTTGATGATTGATTTTGGAAAGAAAATAGAAGTTCCTACCCATGAGTTGATTATGGAACTGCTTGATTTTGTAGATGATGTAGTGGATGAACTTGGCAGCAGAGAGGAAATCAATCATGTGCACGAGATTTTTAAAAAGGGAACCGGAGCAGATCAGCAACTTGCCGTTTGGGAGGAAACTCACGATCTGACAAAAGTTGTTGACTTTATCACAAGTAAGTTTACCGAAGGGATTTAAGGGCTTTGATTAACTTTGAGGCAGAAACAAACCAAGAGGAAAAGTGGGAAAGAAAAAGATAAATCTTGCAATACTGGATATGTATGATGGCGAGCCCAATCAGGGAATGCGTTGTATAAAGGATATTGTCGGCAGATTTGAAGATCAGTTGTCCTGCAAGGTTTTTGATGTACGGGGAAAAGCTGAAATACCTGAAATTCTGGAGTATGATATTTTCATTTCTACCGGAGGGCCCGGGAATCCGTTGGAAGGTGATGGTAATTGGGATTTGAAATATTATGATTTTCTGGATCAAATCTGGATTTGGAACCAAAATCACAACCATAAAAAGTACATTCTCTTCATTTGCCATTCCTTTCAAATGGCTTGTAAGCATTTTGGTCTTGGCCAGTTGACAAAGAGAAAATCAACCTCTTTTGGCGTAATGACCGTGCACAAAACCACTGAAGGGTTAAATGATCCGCTGTTTAATAATCTCGAAAACCCATTTTGGGGAGTTGATTCAAGAGATTATCAGGTTGTCCAGCCAAATCCTAAGAAATTCAAGCTTTTGGGAGCCAAAATTATAGCCCTTGAAAAAATCAGAAACCATGTGGAATATGAACGGGCGATCATGGCAATCCGGTTTTCGGAGGAAATGGTAGGAACTCAATTTCACCCGGAAGCCGATCCTGTGAGCTTTTTAAGCCATTTGAAGAAGCCTGCCGTAAAAGAGAAACTGATCGAGCTAAAAGGAAAATCAAAGTTTTATGAAATGCTTGAAAACCTGGTAGATGAAAACAAAATCTACAAAACGAATGAAACCTTGATTCCAAATTTCCTTGATCGATCTATTCGCAAGATCAAGGCCTCCAAATTAATCTCCCTTACCTGAATAAGACATGATCGAGTCGCTTCGAAAGCATTTCAACGCTGAGTTTTCAACCGAAAAATATCAACGTTTTTTGCAGGATATTGCCTCGGACTTTGATTATGCAGTTACCTTTCGGATTGCCGAAACTCCTTTTTTCATTCCCAATGAACTAAAGGAAGAACTCATCATTGGTTGCGAGGAAGTGATTGATTTTATTACCAGATCGGATTTCAAAAAGATTTCTCAAAGATCGATTGATCTGAACAATGCGGTCCCCAATGAAGATGATCATACCCAGTTTTTGGCAATTGATTTTGGGATTTGTGAGGAGAATGGCAAAATTGTCCCTAAGCTCATTGAGGTTCAGGGCTTCCCGACGATCTTCAATTTCCAGTTCAACCTCTTCCGGAAAATTCTCAAATTCTATCCGGAATTATCGGACACAACTCCTTATCTGAATGGAATTGACGAAGCTGGTTATTTAAACATTCTTGAAAGAGTGATTCTCAAGGATCACCTGAGAAGTGAAGTAGTTCTGTTGGAAATTGAACCTGAAAATCAAAATACCAGAATTGATTTTTTATACTGTAACAGGGATATGGGAATCCCGGTCATCTGTGTCACTGATGTGATTAAAGAAGGAAAGCGACTTTTTTATAAAAATGAAACAGGAGAAACAATTCAAATTAAGAGAATTTATAACCGGGTGATTTTTGATGAATTAAACCTTCGGAAAGATCTCAATCTCAAGTTCAGCTTTGAGGAAGAATTGGATGTAGAGTGGGCTGGGCATCCAAATTGGTACACCAGAATTTCAAAATTTATTTTGCCGTTTTTGAAGGGCAAATATTTTATCGAAACTAAGCTCTTGAGCGAGTTGGATGCTATCCCTGCGGATTTGGAAAATTACGTTTTGAAACCTCTTTTTTCATTTTCCGGATCAGGCGTGGTATTCAATGTAAAACCAGAAGATATCGAAGCAGTGAAAGAAAAGGATTTATACATTTTGCAAAAGAAAGTCCACTATTCCCCTGTGGTGCAATCTCCAGATGGAAAAGTAAAAGCTGAAATACGAATCCTTGCGCTATGGCCTGAGGAAGATAGTCGGCCTACTTTGGTGGGAAATCTGGTTCGACTTAGCAGGGGAGAAATGATTGGGGTAAAATTTAATAAGGACAAAGATTGGGTTGGCGGGACAATTGGGTTGTTTCAAAAATAAAAAAATGCCGGCTGAACTGGCATTTTTTGTTTTTATGGATTCCAGCTTCCCGGATCTTTCCTCCATTCCGAGAGAGATTTTAGGGCATTGTCATCAATGTAGTTTTGCTGAACAGCTCGGGGAAGAAGGGCTTCGTAATTGCTGAGACAGATCAATTTAACATCGGCATCTGCAAAATTTTTCGCAGCGATATCAAATCCGTAGGTGAAGATGGCAACCATGCCTAATACCTCAAAACCTGCATCCCGAAGATCCTGTACTGCTTTAAGTGAGCTTCCTCCTGTGGAAATTAGGTCTTCAACGACGACCACTTTTTGACCTGGAACAACTTTACCCTCGATCATATTTTCCATACCGTGTCCTTTTGCTTTGGATCGGACATAGATAAATGGAAGTCCAAGATCATTTGCGATCAATGCTCCCTGCGGAATACCTGCGGTTGCTACCCCTGCGATGGCCTCGGCGTTCGGGAAAAAGTGACAAACAGACCGAACAAGTTGCTCTTTTATCAGATTTCTGACATGAGGAAATGAAAGAGAAAGTCGGTTGTCGCAATAAATTGGTGATTTCCAGCCTGAAGCCCAAGTGAAAGGTCTGCCAGGTTGAAGCCTGATCGCTTGGATTTCAAGTAGTTTGTCTGCCACTTCAGCGGCTACAGATTGATCTAAAATTTCCATATCCTAAAAATAGTAGATTAACTTCTGGTAAGGTTGTGGCGACTGAATTTTTTATGCATTTTTGACTAATTCCAGTTTATCCCAACTCCCGATTCCATCATGAGAATCTTTGTGAATGACAAGCCTCTTGACTTAATAAGTTACGAGGAATTAGATCCTGCCAAAACATACGAGTCCATCTTTCAACCGGAGGATGAGTTACCGGCTCATTTTCCATGGCAGGATGATGTGTTGTTTCATGAACCTTCCCATGACCTCATTATTGGGCTTTTATATCTACTGAGGACGAGAAAATTGAAGGATTTGGATTCAGTTACTTTGATCACGAAGGATAAACCTGCCTTAAAGCAATTTGTAAAAAGTCGCTTTCTTATTATCAAAGCAGCAGGAGGGGTGATAGCCAAGAAAGATAAAATTCTACTGATTTTCCGATTGGGCAAGTGGGATTTTCCAAAGGGAAAATTTGATAAAGGTGAAACTCCTGAACAATGTGCAATGCGTGAAGTAGAAGAGGAGTGTGCTGTCAAGGTCAAAATGAATACTCATGTATGCAACACTTGGCATACGTATACTCAAAACCGCAAGAGTATTTTGAAAAAGACTTTTTGGTATGCTATGGACTGTGTGAATGACACGACCATGAAGCCACAGGAAGAAGAGGGGATTGAGGATATTAGATGGTTTTATGAAAATGAGGCAAAGACTGCCCTGATTAATTCCTATCCATCAATGAGGTTCCTCTTCAAGCAATACCTCAAGAATCACAGTAAGCCTCAGATTTTGTAAGGAAGAAATTCATTCACGTTGCTTCCAAATCGGTGAACTTCCCGGATTATGGTGGAGCTAATCGAGGCGTATTCAGGGGAAGTGATCAAAAAAACAGTTTCCAATTGTTCATTCAAATATCTGTTCATCTGACTGATCGTATTCTCGTATTCAAAATCGGTGGTATTTCTCAAACCTCTGATGAGGAATTGAGCATCATGCTTTTTTGCCAATGTTGAGGTGAGCTCATTGTAGACAATGACTTTGACCGAACTGAGGTCGACATAAACACTTTTGATTTTTTCTACCATCAAATCAATCTCGAAATACCTGTTTTTTTTGGTTGAGTTGTAGCCAATTCCGATAATCACCTCATCAAAAATTTTGAGGCTTCTCATCACAATATCATGATGTCCCATCGTGTAGGGATCAAATGTACCGGGGAAGATGGCTACTTTTTTCATGATTTTGTTTTTGGGATTCAAGACCAACCTTCTAGATAATCAGACTAGTCAAATTGCCAATTGGTCTCAAAAAGATTCACTGATTTCAAGTGTTTGAATCCATGAGAATAATTCTGATTTGCATGAGGGTTAATTAATCGAGCGTGGTGAAAATATTCCTTGCACCATTCTTCAGTAATTCCATTCATCTCGGAAGCTCCGAAAATACTCAATCGAACATGATTTCTATCCAATTTCACCTGATTAATCAGGACTATTGAATATTTGAGAATATCCTCTTTATCAGCGATTTCAAACATGTTGAAGGCACTCAGTTCCTGATCCACAAAAACTGCCGCATATATATGGTCACCAAAAACAGAAAGAAGGATTTCCTGTCCAATTAAATTGAAGCGTTCTTTAAAGAGATAAGAAAGAAACGAACATGCGCCATGGTGAAACGACGTCTCAGAAAATCTTGCTTGAAGTATCTTCTTTAGTTTGTCAGGAATGAATGAAACAACCTGCAGATTATTACTGTCCAAGGGGGTACTGAAAAATGTATTTCCTTTTTCCAGCTTAGTTGAGAAAGAAAGGTAAGTTTCCTCGCTTCCCGGTGAGAAAAGTGCCCCGGGAACTAAGCTGAACCCTCGATGATGAAGGTAGATTTTAGCCGGGAGGTCATACTTTAAGAGTTGGTCAGAAACGATCAATTGTTCCAAATTATTCCAAAAGAAATCGCGATAAAAATGGATTCCAATGTTAGCCTGATTTTTGTCTTTCGCAAAAATATATAAGGAATCAGGGTATAAAAAAAGTGATAAGCTCGCTGTGTCCTCCACATCAAACTTATCACTTTTAAAAACTTTCAGGTTGTTTTCCAAAATCCGGATGGATTATTTCCAGTTACCTTCAGTGGAAGCGTCAGTTCTTGAACCTACTTTAAGAGCTTTTTCATTGTTGTTTAACTGTCTTTCAGGATTTGCCGGAGCAGGATCTCTGATTTCGAATACGTTGATTTGATAATTATTTCTTTCAATTTTGTCTGCAAAGAACTCAAATTGCTTTCCGCCTGAACCAGGGACTGTTGCCATAGCATCCAGATTGAAATCAGGATATTTTCTTTCGCTAAAGAGAGAATCCATTACGGAAACTGAACCAAGTGTATCGAACGTTACAGTTATTTCTTCTTTACCATATTCTAATAGTTTGGTAGTTTCTGTTCGCTGAACTATCCAAATTTTACCATTTTGGATAAAACTTTTCAGGTCGTTCCAATTGTCGGCATATTTTCCATTAGAAGCTTGGTAAGCTAATTCGGCATCGCGAAGCATTTGGAGTTTTTCGATAGTGGCCGCTTCAATTAAAGCGATTCTTTTCTCTAGCTCAACAACATCGTCTACACCTTTATAAAGGAGGTAGCCAAGTCCTAGTGCGACTGCGAAGAATACTACGGATAATACTTTAGGTAGACTCATTTTTAATAATTTTTAAAATCTGGGTAAGGTTGAGGGTTTTTGGAAACGCTATTTTATGGAAATATTTTCAAAATTAAAATATCCTTTATACAATCCTACCGCCTGAAGTGATTTAATTCCCCAAAAGATTTGATGGAGGGAATTTTGAGGCAAGGAATGGATGTCATTTATGTCCATCCATCGTATTTCATCGATAATTTGATTCTCTGCGTTAAGTTCGGGATCTGTTCCGAGTTTTAAATCACCGCTTGTCCATTTTACTGAAAAAAAATGTTCCAATGCATGCAAAGGAGGGTTGAGATACTCATGTACGAATAAATAATCCATGACCTCTACGATCAAACCTGTTTCCTCTTCAAATTCACGCTTTAGGTTTGCTTTTACACTTTGGCCAAACTGCATTCCTCCTCCGGGAACTGACCATAAGATTCGGTCGTTTCCCATCAAATGCTTGATCATTAAAATTTTTCCATCTTGTATCAAAATGCCATTTACCCGCATCCGAAGACGATTTCCGAATTTTGATACAATTTCCTTAGTGATGTTGTCTTTTGGCATTTACATTCGTTTCTATGGGTAAAGATAATCAGCCATTGGCTAGGCCTTCCGAATTACTCCGCAAAAATTTCCCTTTCGAACCGACATCCGGACAAGCCAGTTTTTTTTCGAAAATGGATAAGTTTCTTCTCCTAGATTCTGAACAAAAACCAACTTTTGTTCTGAGGGGTTATGCCGGTACAGGGAAAACCACTGTGATATCTTCATTGGTCAAGTCTTTGCCGAAAATAAATATGAGATCTCTGCTTTTGGCACCAACAGGAAGAGCTGCAAAAGTAATGAGTAACTACAGTGACAGAGCCGCTTATACCATTCATAAGATAATTTACAAGCCCAAGAGTGATGACGGTTCATTGGGTGGCGGATTTATTCTTCAGAAAAATTATTACAAAGAGACTGTCTTTATAGTCGATGAGTCATCGATGCTTGCAGATGACGGAGGGATGTCCGGCAATTTGCTTGGAGATCTGATCAGCTTTGTGTTTCACGGGAGTGGAAACAGGCTTCTTCTCGTGGGAGACACAGCCCAGCTTCCGCCGGTTGGCAGTGAATTCAGTCCGGCCTTGGAATCCGGGTATTTATTGCGGCATTTCAGGTTGGATGCTGATCAGATCGAACTTACCGAGGTAATGAGGCAAAAGCTTGAGTCGGGCATCTTGTATAACGCGACTAATCTAAGAGAACAATTGAAGGCAGAAGTTCCTCAGGTCAGGATCAATACAAGCATGTTTGGTGATATTTTCAAAATGACCGGTGAAAAGCTCGAAGATGGTCTGCGGTACGCGTATGGGAAATTTGGAACTGAAAATACAACTATTGTCACCCGATCAAATAAAGCTGCCGTACAATACAATCTGTACATCAGGAAGCTGATTCATTTTTATGAAGACGAAATAAGTACAGGAGACTTGCTGATGATTGTCAAAAACAATTACACCTACATGGCGGAATCAGAAAAAGTCAATTTTCTGGCCAATGGCGATATGGCAGAGGTCATGAAGATCCGGTCCTTTGAAGAATTATATGGTTTTCGGTTTGCGACTTTGGAGTTGCGATTGTTGGATTATCCTGAAGAACCCCAATTTGAGGCAAAAGTGATTCTTGATACACTTTATTCTCCCAGCCCATCACTCACAAGAGACGAATACAGAAGTCTGTATACGCAGGTTTCGGAGGACTATGCAGATGTAGCCAGCAAAACAGAGCGAAGGGAATTGATACGAAAGGATCCTTTTCTAAATGCACTTCAGGTAAAATTTGCCTATGCTCTCACTTGTCACAAAGCTCAGGGAGGTCAGTGGAAAGCTGTTTTTGTGGATCAGGGATATTTGAAAGAGGATCAGGTGGACAAAGATTTTACAAGATGGCTTTACACGGCTATAACCAGAGCCACTGATGAATTGTATTTGGTTAATTTTTCACCTTCCTTTTTTATGAAGCAGAAGGAAGAAAATTGATATGCCTTTTGTTTGCAATTTTTAACCTTCCAAAATCGTCATTATGGCACTGAATTTTCACTAGCTGAATTATTAATAACTGATATTGGTTTCTTTGATGTTGATCGAAAAAATTTAATATTTGAGTCAAATAAGAACAAAACGCTATGAAAAAATTAGGATTCCTTTTGACTTTGTTTGCTTTGGCTTTCGTATTCCAAGCCAATGCACAGGATCAGGCTACAGGAGCTGTGATTACGTTCAAAGAAAAATCAATCGACTTTGGTGACCTTACTCAAGGAGAAAAAGTGTCGCACACGTTCCAATTAACAAACTCGGGCACTACTCCTTTGATTATTTCAAACGTAGCAGCTACTTGCGGATGTACCGTTCCTAGCTGGCCGAAAGAGCCAATCGCTCCGGGTAAAACTGCCGAGATACTGGTTTCTTTTAACTCAACAGGAAAAATGGGTAAGCAAAATTCTATAGTGAGAATCTATTCGAATGCGTCTGAACCTATTGAAAAGGTGTCGTTGATTTCTAACGTGATTCCAAAAACAAATTGATTTTGAAATTTTAAATTGAAATAAGCCTGTCATACCTTTGACAGGCTTTTTTTATACACAAACCCCTCTCGCTATGGAAATTTTCATGCATTCCGAAACATGGATCGCATTACTTACTCTGACATTTCTGGAAATCATCCTGGGAGTCGATAACATTATCTTCATTTCTATTGTATCCAATAAGCTTCCGGTAGAGCAACAGGCAAAAGCTAGAACGCTTGGTTTAACACTTGCTCTATTCTTCAGAATTGGTCTTTTATTGGGGATTTCTTACATAATTAAGTTCACAAATCCTCTCTTTACTATTTTGGAACATGGTTTTAGCGGAAGAGACTTGATCCTGGGA
>VFKK01000090.1 GCA_009885605.1 Cyclobacteriaceae bacterium
CACGTCGCTCAAAATGACGGAACAGTTTTCGGTTCAGGTTCACATGATAAGACCGGCAGACATTGCCTGGCGACAGATCCAAACGGAAGACTTGACATCGCGACAGATGCCGGTCATTGGTTGAGAGATGAGAAAGGCGAGCTGACCAAAGTGATGCGTCATATCTGTTGGGATGGTTGCATGTTCCCAAATGCAGTGATGGGCAATCAGCAAACGTGGAATGATATCCTTGCTGCCATGATCAAAGTGCGTGAAAACCATGGATGGGAAGAGTAAGCTTCCATTTCTGAAGGTTAATATTCATTTGTAAAAGACAGAAGACGGAAGACCGAAGAAAAAGGTCTTCCATTCTTAATTCATCATTCAATATTTAAATTATGAAAGAGAAAAAATTTATAAGAATTGGACTAATCGGAACTGGCCTGATGGGCCGAATCCATACCAACGGCTACAAGCGGTTGACAGATTTTTTCCCCGAGTATGAATATGCTCCGGTTTTGCAGGCTTGCTGCTCCAGAAACCCTGAGCGAGCACAAGCTTTCGCAGATCAGTGGGGATATAAATCCATCGAAACTGACTGGAGAAAAATCATTGCACGCGACGACATCGATGCGGTGGATATTTGCACCCCAAATGACAAGCATGCCGAAATTGCAATTGCTGCCGCCGCCGCAGGCAAGATGATTCTCTGCGAAAAGCCTCTGGCAAGAACAGTTGACGAAGCAGAAGAAATGCTGAAAGCCGTGGAAGCAGCCGGTGTCAAAAATACCGTTTGGTACAATTACCGCAGGATTCCTGCAGTAACCTTGGCTAAGCAAATCGTGGATTCAGGCAAGCTGGGTAAGATTTTTCATTACCGGGCTAACTTCCTTCAGGACTGGACTATCAGTCCGGATTTGCCACAGGGCGGAGATGGCCTCTGGAGACTGGATGCTGAGTCTGCAGGATCAGGTGTGACCGGAGATTTGCTGGCACATTGCATCGATACTGCTATGTGGATCAACGGAGGCATCAAAGATGTGTCTGCCATGACGGAAACGTTTATCAAAGAACGAGTTCATCAGTCAACCGGCGAAGTGCAAAAAGTGACAATTGACGATGCGTGTATTTTCCATTGCCATTTTGACAACGGATCATTGGGA
>VFKK01000143.1 GCA_009885605.1 Cyclobacteriaceae bacterium
GAAATGGTCGAACTTTTCAACCATTGCATTTATGATTTGCAATCAAAAGCACCTTCGATTGACACCCCGCTTCACTCATTTTTACCATTTAAGCACATAGACCACCTTCACCCGGATGCAGCTATTGCGATCGCTGCCTCCAAGGATGGGGAGAAAATAACACATGACCTTTGGAAAGGTCAAATTGCCTGGGTTCCATGGCAGAGACCAGGCTTCGATCTGGGCCTCAAACTTAAAGCAGCTTTGGACCAAAATCCCGGAATCCGAGGAATCATGTTGGGTGGTCACGGACTTTTCACCTGGGGAGATACTGCTTTCGATTGCTACATCAATAGCCTTGAAGTCATCGAAACTGCTTCAGCTTATTTGAATGAGAATTACGGAAAAAGAAGACCTGTTTTCGGCGGGCAAAAAACAGAATCGCTCAGACCTGAAAACAGGAAAAAGCAAGCGGCTAAAATCGCTCCTATCCTGAGAGGTTTGGCCTCTTCAGAAAAAAGAATGGTCGGCACATTTACCGATGCTCTAGAAGTTTTACAATTTATAAATAGTCATGATTTAGGAAAATTGGCTCCAATGGGCACTAGCTGTCCTGATCACTTCCTTCGAACCAAAATCAGTCCGCTTGTTTTAGATCTTCCTGAAAACGAGGATTTTTCAAATGTCGAAGAGCTGAAATCAAAAATCGGTGAAGCATTCCAAGCCTATCGTGAAATGTATGCTGATTACTATCTGAAACATAAACATCACAATAGTCCGGGAATGAGAGATCCTAATCCGGTCATCATCATTTGGCCGGGTGTGGGTATGTTCAGCTTTGCAAAAGACAAGCAAACAAGCCGTGTTGCAAGTGAATTTTACATCAACGCAATCAACGTGATGCGCGGAGCTGAGGCAGTTTCCGAATACGTTTCCCTTCCGCTTCAGGAAGCATTCGACATCGAGTACTGGCTCCTCGAAGAAGCAAAACTTTCAAGAATGCCAAAAGAAAAGCCTCTTTCCAGAAAGATCGCTTTGGTGACCGGAAGTGCAGGCGGAATCGGAAAAGGAATCGCCGAAAAATACATTCAGGAAGGCGCTTGCGTAGTCGTAACTGACAAAGATGAGGATCGCTTGAAGCAGGCAGAACAAGAGTTTCAAAAGAAATACGGAAAGGATTCTTTCTTGGGAGTTGTCCTCGACGTGACTGACGGAGAAAGTCTTGAAAAAGCAATCGAATCTACTTGCCTGAGATTTGGCGGAGTAGATATCATCGTCAACAATGCGGGGATTTCTATTAGTAAGACTTTTGAAGATCATACTGATCAGGATTGGTCAAGACTGAATGATATTCTGGTCATGGGACAATATATTGTATCCAAGGCAGGAGTGAAAATCATGAAAGAGCAAGGCTTAGGTGGTGATATCGTGAATATTGTGAGTAAAAATGCGTTGGTTGCTGGTCCAAAAAACGTAGCTTATGGTACTGCAAAAGCGGCACAATTACATATGTCTCGTCTGATGGCAGCCGAATTGGCTGACTACAAAATTAAGGTGAACGTAGTGAACCCTGACGCAGTGATTGAAAACTCCAATATCTGGGAAGGTGGCTGGGCAGAAAATCGCGCCAAAGCTTACGGAATAGAAGTGAAGGATCTCCCTCAGTATTATGCAAATCGCACTTTGCTGAAGGAAAGTGTAAAAGTGAGTGACATTGCAGACGCTGCATTTGTTCTGGTAAGCGGTCTTTTAGACAAGACCACCGGAAATATGATCAACGTCGATGGTGGTCTGGCAGCAGCTTTCCCCAGATAGCCAATCTTTATTTGCTTAAACAATAAACCCCCACCCCTTTATGATTATTGATAAGTCTGACCGCATTCATTTAGACTCCAGAACGCCCAAATACCTTCAGGTTGTCAACCTTATTCTGGATGAAATCGAAAAAGGAAATTTGAAAGTTGGAGACAGGATTCCTTCCATCAACGAGACAAGTTTTGACTTGCTCTTATCGAGGGACACTGTGGAAAAGGCCTACAATGAATTAAGGGACCGGGGGATTATCACATCGGTAAGAGGAAAAGGGTTTTATATATGCTCTACGAATATGGGCAGCAAAGTCAAAGTGCTGCTCCTGTTCAACAAGCTCAGTTCGTATAAAAAAATTATTTATTACTCAATTATTGAGACACTTGGCGCACAGGCTTGTGTAGATCTTCAGATCCACCATTACAACAGAAATATCTTAGAAGATCTGTTGGTGCAAAATCTTGGAAACTACAATTACTACGTCCTGGCGCCACATTTCTTTGACAAAAATTCACACCCCGAAACAGCATACGATCTGATTAAGAAGATTCCGAAGGATAAGCTTTTGATTATGGACCGGGCGGTAAAAGGACATGAGAATGAGTTCCCAGGTATTTATCAGGATTTTGCCAAGGATATATTTGAAGCTCTTGAATCAGGAATTACACTCCTCCGAAAATACACCCGATTGATTTTAGTGTTTCCGAGAGGTGATCATTATCCGGTCGAAATCATGGACGGATTCAAAAGATTTTGCTTCTTCCACGATTTCAACAACATGATTGTGGACGGTATAGACGATGAGCCACTTTACGAAGGAGACTCTTTCATTGTCCTTGCCGAAACTGATCTTGTCAACATCATTAAAAAAAGCAGGGAACAGTGCCTGAAACTTGGAAAAGATTTGGGCATTATTTCCTACAACGACACCCCTCTAAAGGAAATTCTGGCAGAAGGGATCACCACTATCTCGACGGATTTCAATCACATGGGAAGATCGATCGCTCAGCAAATCCTTGGGGAAGAGGATAAAATCCCAATCAAAAATCCATTCCGATTCATTGTTCGGAAATCCCTTTAATCAATGAATAGATTTCTCTTACTGGTTTTGACTTTTGGGCTGACGGTCTCTGTTTCTGCTCAGGAAAGACCCAATATAATCTTTATCCTTGCCGACGATCACCGACATGATTTCATGGGATTCACAGGTGCTGTGGAAGGTTTGGAAACTCCTAATATGGACCGAATGGCCGCAAATGGAGCCCATTTTCCAAATGCTTTTGTCACTACAGCTCTTTGCTCTCCCAGCCGTGCTTCTATCCTTACCGGAAAGTATGCTCATTCTCATACCATTGTTGACAATTCTGCGCCCATTCCTGCAGGAACTCAATTCTTCCCTGAAATCCTTCAGGCAAACGGCTATCAAACCGGATTTCTTGGGAAATGGCATATGGGTGATGCGGATGATAAGCCTCAGCCTGGTTTTGATTATTGGCTGAGTTTCCGTGGTCAGGGAGTATACAATAACCCTACCTTCAATATCAACGGGAAACAAGTAAAACAGGCCGAAGGAAGCTACACTTCCGACCTGCTTACTGACTACGCACTGGAGTGGTTGGAAGAAAGAAACGATGAGAAACCTTTTTTCCTGTATCTGTCTCACAAGGCAGTTCACGCTGAATTTCAACCCGCCAAAAGACATCAAGGCTTGCATAAAAATACCCCCGTTGTCACACCTCCCAGCATGTACCTGACTGCAACTGCAGAAAGTCCCTATTTTTCAGATCGTGAAAAGCCAATCACCACGCCTGTCAATTACAAGGATATTCCTGAATGGGTCAGAAGACAACGATTCTCCTGGCATGGAGTGGATCATATGTACCATGGCCAGATCCGTTTTGATGAGTTTTACAAACTCTATCTGGAAACGCTCATGGGCGTGGATGAAAGCGTGGGAAGAGTTCTGGATTGGGTAGAAAAAAATGGCCTGACAGAAAACACCCTGATTATCTACATGGGTGACAATGGCTTCAGCTTTGGCGAGCATGGCTTAATAGATAAGCGACATGCTTACGAAGAATCGATGAAAGTGCCTTTTTTAGCCCAATATCCCCCCATGATCAAGGCAGGATCAGTAAATCAAAACATCGTAATGAATATCGATCTCGCTCCGACTTTTCTGGAGCTTGCAGGTGTCCCCGGCTCCAAGCCGGATATTCAGGGACAATCACTGTTGCCTATTCTCAAAAATCCTGAAAGCTCATGGAGGGATAAGGTTTTCTATGAATACTATTGGGAAATGGCTTTTCCTTCAACTCCAACAATTTTTGCCGTTCGGACTGAGAAATACAAATACATCTTCAATCAGGGCGTTTGGGACATTAATGAGCTCTATGATTTGGAAAAAGATCCTTACGAGATGAATAATCTCATCCGATCTCCGGAGCATCAAAAAATAGCTGAAGAACTTCGAAGCGAAGTATTCACCTGGCTGGAGACTACAGGCGGAGAGCAAATCCCACTGAAAAGGATTGTAAATCCGAAATTTGATCATAAATATCAAAAAACCTATTGACCTATTCCTATGAGCAGATTACCGGTTACAGCCGTTTTTGACATTGGAAAAACGAACAAGAAATTCTTTCTTTTTGATGAAAATCTAAAGGAAGTCTACAATACCTATATCCGGTTGGAAGCAGATATCGATGAGGATGGGTTCCCCAGCGAACCCCTGAAACCGGTTGAAGAATGGATGATCGCTACTTTCACAGTTGCTCTCGAGTCAAAAGAATTTGAGATTAAGAGGGTAAATTTTTCCGCTCACGGAGCTTCATTTGTTCACACGGACAAGATTGGCATCCCTGCAACTCCACTTTACGATTACCTGAAGCCCTTTCCGGAGGAGCTACTTGAGCGATTTTATTCTGAGAATGAAGGTAAAATGGCTTTTTGCCAAAAGACTTCCTCGCCTCCCCTGGCCATGTTGAATTCCGGCCTTCAGATTTACTTTATCAAATATACAAAACCGGAGTTTTTCAAAAACGTCCGCCACTGCCTCCATTTACCTCAGTATTTCAGCTTTCTGTTTACAGGAGTCATGGTTTCAGACTACACCAGCATCGGCTGCCACACAGGCTTGTGGGATTTTGAATCAAAGGGATATCATGAATGGGTGAAGCGGGAAGGAATCATACCTCTCCTTCCACCAATCGTTTCGGGGAATACGCTGTTGAAAACAAAAATGGAACTTGGAAGGATTCCCTGCGGAATCGGAGTTCATGATTCTTCAGCTGCTTTGCTCCCCTATTTGAAACAGGAAACCGAGCGATTCGCTTTGCTTTCCACCGGAACGTGGGCAATCAGCATCAATCCATTCAATAAAACCTCCCTCACAGAATCTGAACTGGTGAAGGATTGCCTTCAGTTTTTGAGCATCAAGGGCGAGCCTATCAAAATCAGCCGTCTCTTCATCGGTGAAGAACATAAATATCAGGTTGATGAAATATATAGCTTCTTTGATCTTCCTTTAGGCACGTACAAAAAGTTGAAATTTGATGAGCAAGAATTCGAAAAAGTCAGAAATAATCCAGTGAAGCGAATCGGGTTTCACTACCTAAAACCTGCGGATTATGGATTAGAAAAAGCTAATGAGACCGATTGGGCAAGCTTTTCTGATTTTGTAGAAGCTTATTACACTTTCATCCACGAGCTTACCGATATTCAGGTTGCATCATTAAAGTTGGTATTAGACGATGCGCCGGTGGACCGCCTTTTTGTGGACGGTGGATTCAATGCCAATGATATTTTCCTCGGTATGCTTCGCATAAAACTTTCGAAAATGGAGATTATTCCAAGCGATTTTCCAAATGGTTCCGCGTTGGGAGCAGCCATGCTCGTTACTATGGAAAAGAAGGATTAACTTTTACACTGCATGAAGCCTGAATCTCCTCATATTGCCCTTTTCATCCCTTGTTATGTGGATCAGTTTTATCCAGAAGTAGGGGTTTCTACACTTGAATTACTGGAAAAGCTGGGCTGCAAAGTCAGCTATCCCCAGGGACAGACTTGCTGTGGACAACCCATGGCAAATGCCGGTTTCGAGCGAAACACCGTCGGAACTACCCGACATTTTATCGAGACTTTCAAAGACTACGATTACGTAGTTGCACCCTCAGGAAGCTGTGTTCTCCATGTAAAAGAACACACTCCGTCAATTCCAGGATTGGAAAAAGAACAGGCAGAACTCCATCATAAGGTGTACGAACTCACGGAGTTTATCACCGATGTGTTGAAAGTGGAAAGAATTGACGGAAGCTATCCGCATCGCGTCGGATATCATGCTTCCTGCCATGGACAGCGAGGCTTGCGGTTGGCTTCCAGTTCGGAACTGAATGAAGAGCCTTTCAGCAAAGCCAAAAAACTTCTTGAAAACCTTGCAGGGCTCGAGTGGGTTCAACTTAGCAGAACGGATGAATGCTGTGGCTTCGGCGGAACTTTCGCAGTGACAGAAGAGGCACTCTCCATCCAAATGGGTAAAGACAGACTGGAGGATCATATGGTTCACGGAGCAGAAATCCTCACAGGCGGAGACATGTCCTGCATCATGCATTTGCAGGGAATTGCCTCTAGAAATAAGCAAACACTTCAGTTCAAACACATCGCCGAAATCTTAAACGAAGCCATCTCATGAGCCATCCGGTACAAGCTGCTGAATTTCTTCAGGATGCTGCCAAAGCAAAATGGCATGACGAGACCTTGTGGTTTGTTCGGGATAAGCGCGATAAAATCAGTCATACAATCCCTGAGTGGGAACAATTACGCGAGCTGGCTTCAAAAATCAAAGACAATGTCCTTGGGAATCTGGATATCTATTTGGAAGATTTTGAACGGAACGCAACTAAAAATGGCATCAAGGTTCACTGGGCAAAAGATGCCGAAGAGCACAATGCGATTGTACTAAGCATCCTTCAGGAAAAAAACTGCAAAGCCATCGTCAAGAGTAAATCTATCCTGACAGAAGAGTGCCATTTGAATCCATATCTGGAAAAAAGTGGGATCGAAGTCGTGGACACAGACTTGGGAGAGCGGATTGTTCAATTTCTCAATCAACCGCCAAGCCATATCGTATTGCCTGCAATCCATCTTAAGAAGGGTGAGATTTCGGACCTTTTCCACGAAAAACTTCATACCGAAAAAGGGAACGATGACCCGACCTACCTTACTCAGGCAGCCAGAGTTCACCTTCGGGAAAAATTTTTGGGAGCCAAAGTCGCCATCACCGGTGTGAACTTTGGAATTGCCGAAACAGGAGAATTTGTTGTCTGCACCAATGAGGGCAATGCCGACATGGGTGTGCATCTTGCTGATGTACATATCGCTTGCATGGGAATCGAAAAGATAATTCCAAAGAGACAGCATCTCAGCGTTTTCCTCCGCTTACTGGCAAGATCCGCGACAGGGCAATCCATCACCAATTACACATCTCATTTCAGAAGCCCGGCTGCGGGAAGGGAAATGCATATCATTTTGGTGGACAATGGCCGAACCGCGCAACTCGGCCGTGAGACTTTCAGAAACTCGCTGAAATGCATTCGTTGCGGAGCTTGCATGAATACGTGCCCAATCTACCGCCGAAGCGGAGGTTTCAGCTACGAAAGTACCGTTCCCGGTCCGATCGGATCGATCCTTTCTCCTGGTTTGGATTTGAAAAAATACAGCACCTTACCCTTTGCCTCCACCCTTTGCGGTAGCTGCTCGGACGTCTGCCCGGTGAAAATCAATATTCATGAACAACTTTACGCTTGGAGGCAGGAAATCACAAAAGCTCAGGGAACTTCTCCAAAAAGCCTTTCGATGAGTTTGGGAAATGGGATTTTCAAAAGTCCGCTGGCTTATAAAATATCCGGAACTCTGATGCGGGCCGCTTTGAAAACCTTGCCGGATAGTCTGATTTACAACCCGCTAAATACGTATGGCAAAAGTCGGGACTTGCCGGAATTGCCAAAAGAATCATTCAAGGATTGGTATAAAAAGAACAGAGGATGAGCAGCAGATCAGAGATTCTTGGTAAAATCAAAAGCCTGAAACTGGAACAAAAACCACTTCCGGAAACTCCCGTTTTTGCGGTTTCCAACAATTTGGAAGAATCCTTTGTCAAGTCAATCCTTTCAAACAAAGGTGAGATTTGGACCCTTCAAGAACTTGAAGGAAAGATCCAATCCGGTAGTTTTCCGAAGGTTTACGCTAAAGTTCCAGAATTCAAATCCTTTTCCAATCAAGAGTTACCTTCCGATCCGCATGAATTTGCAGACCTTGACCTGGCTATTATCCGCGGCCAATTTGGAGTAGCAGAAAATGGAGCTATCTGGTTGGAAGATTCGGATTTGGGACTGAGGGCTGTTCCTTTCATTGCGGAGCATCTTGCGATTCTACTGGACCGAAACCAATTAGTTGGCAACATGCACCAAGCCTATCAAAAAGTAGGAATGGCAGAATCGGGTTTCGGACTTTTCATCGCCGGACCTTCCAAGACCGCAGATATTGAACAATCACTTGTGATCGGGGCGCACGGGGCAAGAAGCTTGCTTTTGATCTTAACTTAAGGCTGATTTCAGGTAAGCGAGTGAACTGCGATTCTGTTTCCTTCTGAATCCAGAAAAACTCCCATGTATCCAATATCCGGGGCGATCATTTTTTTCGGAATCAAAACCGATCCTCCTGACTCTCCTACTTTACCCAATTCGATTTCACAATTTTCGGAAGAAAAGTAAATCAGCGGTCCTGCAAAATCCGAGGTTTTGTAAAAATCCTTATGCTGTACCAGACTTCCTCCCGCACCCAATTTTTCCTGATCCCAGGGAAACCAGGCCATCACCAAATCTCCCATCTCCTGCTTACTCAATTTACAGTCGAATACTTTTTCGTAAAAAGCGATCGCCCTATCCATATTTTGGACGGGGATCTCAAACCATCCTACAGTTACAGATTTCATGCTACATGAATTAAAATATTGGAAAATTGGAAGATTCTAAAATTCTGAACATCTGGATCTATTTCCGTTTGGGCAGCAAACCAGGTTTCGACAATATTCAAATGATTTCCATTGCCGAAACCCGTTCCCTGATTCTAATAGCTCAAGTCTTAAATCTTATGTCTCAAATCTAATTTCTAAACCCTCGTCAACTTAATCGGATATGTCTTACTTGCATTCCACTGGCATACATAGATATTTTCATCCTGATCAATGCAGACATCATGGCAATGCTTGAATATTGGGGCAGACTGCACCATCAATTGCAGCTTTCCATCCCGGTATTCCGGTGCAGTTCCTCCGGGGTTTGAGACGACTTTATTGTCTTTGTCAAGAATGGTTACAAAACCGGAATTATCCATTTGCTCCAGGTATTTTAGCCTTGACCAGCAAACTCCCGCATAGAGATTATCTCCGTGAATCACGGGACGGCAGACAAAAGCTCCCGGAAGGAAAATGGTCTCGATGTAATTCCCATCCATCGTAAATCGCTTGAAGGAATTATGTACTCTTGAGGTGCAAAGCAAAGTTGGAGCTTTGCCTCCACGCTGATCTACGGCGATTCCATGAGCTGTTTTGAACTGGGCATCTCCGTGTCCGTCACCTCCAAATTTTCGGATAAACTTCCCATTCTTATCGTATTGCAGAAAAAACTGGGAGCCATACCCGTCGGCAACATATAGGTCTCCGTTTGGCCCAACAGCAGTTTCGGTTGGAGTATAGCGCATTTTTTCAGTGTAAATACCTTCTGTCACCGGAGGCATAATCTCCGCGACGATTACTCCATCAAGGGTGGATTTTACGATTTTCCCTCCATTATCCACGATCCAGAGATATTCAGCATCGCCCTCATCGACCAGAGAAAGTCCGTGTGCAGATTTCAGCCCCAACGTCCAGGTAGTCAAAAGCTTCCCGGATTGATCGTAAATAATCACATTGTTTTTGGCTTCGTCGGTGAGGAGAATCATCCTGCCTTTACGGTCCATAACCATCTCGTGGCAGTTTACAACAGGCACTTTATCAGGATCCAGCATCCCCCATTTGGGATCTACACGATACTGAAAATCTCCATGTCCGATCAATTCATTTGATTTTGGAGAGAAGGCAAAATTGGGGGAAACACTCATGGCAAGTCCAAGTAGGGAAGATTGTTTGATAAAATCTCGACGGTTGTTTTTCATAACTTTTTGAGGATTATTGAAATTAATAAATCTATTCGAAAACAGAAGAAAATTCAGTAGTTTAGGTTGAACCTAAAATAGAAATTCATGAAAAAACGACTCTACCTATTTCTTTTTGCGCTGGCTTTTTCGCTGCCAATTGGCCTGACACAAGCTCAGGAAATAGCCTTGCAGCTCTATTCTCTCAGAAATGAGATGAAAAAGGATCCAATAAAATATCATAAAATGATCGCGGATTGGGGGATTTCTGCACTCGAAGGCGGTGGCACTTATGGAATGTCTGACGCAGAATACGGCAAACTCCTCGCGAATAACAACCTCAGAGTAGTTGGGGTAAGCGCTGATTACAACCAACTAGCCAAAACTCTAAAGCCGATAATTGATCAGGC
>VFKK01000314.1 GCA_009885605.1 Cyclobacteriaceae bacterium
ACTTTATTCCATTACGTGCAATCAAGCGAATACACATATTTTTTATTCCCCGAGGGCAAACTTTCTACCTTAAAATGGTAAAGATTTTCCGGCTTTCTACCAAGAATCAATCCCCCCAGATTCACTTTATCGCACTTGTAGCCGGATTGTTCGAGCCCGTGTAATTTCCTTTGTTCACGAGTTTAAAAACCTGAAATTGAAGTTTGCAAATAATCATCAATCAATAAACCCCAAAACCTATGAAACGAATACTAGCCCTATTACTCCTGATTTCCTTCAACTCAATTGCACAGGTGCCAAAAGAACTTTCCAGTGAATTGGTCATTGTAAAGGTGAAGTCCGGAAAAGAGAAAGTTCTGCTCAAGGAAAACAGACATTTTGAAGCCCCAAATTGGAGCCGGGACGGCAAATTCCTGATCATCAATGCTGCAGGTCTATTAGAGAAAATTGATTTGAAAGGGAAAAATCTGGGCAAGATCAATCCGGAAGGAATCAACACTGTCAACAATGACCATGGACTAAGCTTTGATGGCAAGATTTTGGTTTTCAGCAAAAACGATAAGGGTGCAGCACCTACTACCAATTCCCGAGTCTATATAGCAAATGCTGATGGCAGCAACCCAAGACTTGTAACACCTGATTTTCCCAGTTACTGGCATGGAATAAGCCCTGACAATAACTTTCTCCTCTATACCGCAAGAAGAAACGATGAATGGGATTTGTTTAAAATCCCTACTCAGGGAGGAACAGAAGTCAACATCACAAACACGAAGGGGTTGGACGACGGTTCCGAGTACAGCTACGATGGAAATTGGATTTATTTCAACTCTCACAGATCCGGCAGAATGCATATTTACCGAATGAGAACCGATGGATCCGGTGTTGCGCAACTTACCAATGACGAACTCGATAATTGGTTTCCTCACCCGAGTCCTGACAATAAATCAATCGTCTATATTTCCTATTTGGAAGATCAAAAAGCAGGACATCCGTTTGGAAAAGATGTGAAGCTGAGAATGATGAATCTGGAGACCAAAGAAATCAAAGATATCACTCCTGTATTCTACGGAGGTCAGGGAACAATCAATGTACACAGCTGGTCTCCTGACGGAAAATCTGTAGCGTTCGTACGCTATACTGACCTGACAAAAAAATAAAATCTGATTAAACTCTCACCTGACGATTTGATCTTATTTCGTCAGGTAAGATCTCAATAACTAAAAGAAGCAGCCCTTTTATTGAAGGTATTGGCATTAAGCCAAGGATGTTTGAAGCTTTGTGGTTTCTAATTTTTATCTTCGCGGCGGTATGGCAGAACAGATGATTTCCCTGGATGAGTTTTGGACTTTGCGTGAGCAATTTCCAATTATTGACGCGAGAAGCGAGGGAGAATTTGCACAAAGCCATATTCCCAACACTTACAATCTTCCAATTCTGACTAACGAAGAGCGGGTTATTGTAGGAACTCTTTACAAAGAAAAGGGATCAGAAAAAGCAACCTTAAAAGGCTTTGAGCTTGTTGGGCCAAGGTTTCATCTGATCCAGAAGGAAGCCCTGAAGAAATTCCCCGAGAAAAAAATCATTGTCTATTGCTGGCGAGGAGGAATGAGAAGTCAGATCCTTTCCTGGCTGCTGGAGATGGTCGGATTTCAGGTTTTCCGTCTGAAAGGAGGCTATAAAACGTATCGGACTTATACGTTCGAATTAATCAGAAAAGACTGGAACCTGATCGTCATCGGAGGAAAAACAGGAACCGGAAAGACCCGCATCCTGAAGGAACTGAAGGCTCAAGGAGAACAAATCATCGATATCGAAGGACTTGCCAATCATAAAGGCTCCTCATTCGGCTCTATCGGACAGCCGCCACAACCTAGTGTTGAGCAATTTGAAAATCTTTTTGCGGAGGATTTGAGACTTCTCAATCCAACGATCCCAACATGGGTAGAAAACGAAAGCCGTAAAATTGGCCGATTGATTCTTGCGGATCGGTTTTATGAGCAAATGAGCCAAAGTCCACTGATCGATATCCAAAAATCTGAAGCCGAGCGAATCGAGTTGATCGCTGAAGAATACGCTGATTTACCGGCAGACGAATTGGTAGCTGCTGTGAAAAGACTCAGCAAGCGTCTTGGAGGGCTTCGTACTGACCAGGCGATTGAGGCTATTGAGGCAGGAAATCATGCGGAATGGATTGCCAATCTTCTGATTTATTACGACAAGACGTACGAGTTTGACCTTGACAAA
>VFKK01000113.1 GCA_009885605.1 Cyclobacteriaceae bacterium
GAAAATACTTCAAAACCTAGGAATTACAACCAGAACAGGTGAAGGAGTCTTACGTCTAATTTTCTGGTTCTAAAATATTGACTCTAGTCTCTCAAATCTCATCCATTCCTCGCTCCGGCCAATAAGGCCCGGTAAGCTTAAGGTTTTTGAAGTCTGAATCAAATTCAAAACTGATTTCAATAAGATCGCGTTTTTGCTCATTGATGGCGAGACAAGCATTAAAATGAACCAAATCAAATTCAAGTTTGAACTTACCGGTGTGATTGGTCAAAAATGTTATTTCAGAACCAAGAGAGACTTTTTCAGCAATGGCACCTTCTTTTTTGAAATAATAGGAGAGGAAAATGCCCAAATCCTTTTCTTTCGATTGAATCAATTCTTTGATTGATTTCTCCGAGTTTGATTCATTAGATTGGTTAAGTTCAAAATTCCATGTTTCCTGCATGGACGAAAGTAAAAATTCGAACTGAATTTTCTCATTTTTTGGCTTAGGAGTACAAAAGGCAGTATTTTCCAATTCTAGATTTTGATCAATGAATTACCCGATTTACCTCGATTATAATGCGACTACACCTTGCGCTCCTGAAGTGATCGAAGCGATGCTTCCATACTTTGGAGTTCACTTTGGTAACGCTGCTAGCAAAAGTCATTCGTATGGCTGGATGGCTGAAAATGCTGTGGAAACGGCGCGCGAGCAGATAGCAAATCTGATTGGTGCGCAATCGAAAGAAATCATTTTTACCTCAGGTGCGACGGAAGCCATCAATCTGGCGATAAAGGGAATATTTGATTTGAAAAAAGGAGAAAAGCAGCATTTCATTACCTGCCAAACGGAGCATAAAGCTATATTAGACACCTTCAAATCCATCGAATCAGAAGGGGCGGAAGTTACCTATTTACCTGTAGATCGAGAGGGCAAAATCGATCTCGAACAATTGAAAACCTCCATTTTGCCTCATACCAAAATGATTGCGTTGATGTGGGCTAATAATGAGACAGGAGTGATTCATCCGATGGAAGAAATCAAAAAAATAGCTGAAGAACGAGTCATTATCCTCTTTTCTGATGGCGTTCAGGCTGCGGGGAAAATTCCAATTTCTGTCAAAGGAATTCATATGATGGCCATTTCAGCACACAAGCTTTACGGCCCAAAAGGGGTCGGGGCATTATATATTCGCCACAATCATCCTCTACCAAAGCCGTTTGCCCAAATCGATGGGGGCGGGCATGAGAAAGGTTTTCGCAGCGGAACACTCAATGTGCCGGGGATTGTTGGTTTTGGAAAAGCTGCCGAACTGAAATTAAAAAAGATGGAGACGGAACGAAATAGATTGGAAACTCTTCGCAACAAGCTGGAAATGAATCTTTTGAAATTACCAGATACCTTTTTGAATGGAAGTCAGAATGAGCGTTTGCCTCACGTGACCAACATCGCTTTTGGTGGGGTGGAAGGAGTGGAGTTGCTTCGAAAGATCAATCAGAAAGTTGCAGTGAGTTCGGGTTCAGCTTGTACTTCCATCTCACCAAAAGCAAGCCATGTACTTCAAGGAATGGGTTTAGATTCTGATTTGGGAAGAGCATCGGTTCGCTTTTCTCTTGGGAAAGGTACCTCAGAATCGGATATTGATTTCACCATTCAATGGGTGAAAAGGGTAGTTGAGGAAATGAGGAATGGGTTTTAGAATCCGCTTTAAACATTCCAGATTTTCAAAAATCGGACTTTAGCTTTTCTTTTTTGGAAGGTTAGTCAACAATAATTCATAATCCTCATAGGTATCAATATCGACAGCTCCTTTTGGGAAATCAACTTCTGCTACATCATCCAAATGAGCATATATCAGTTTCTTAGCTCCTTCACTACCTTTCAAAGCAAGCATTTCCGGATAGTATTTCTTGGTAAAAAGTGCAGGAACTCCAAGAGTTTCTGAATATCTACAAGCCACAATACCTTTTCCCGAAGCTTTTTGAGTTTCAATTAAAGAATCTAAAATCGCTGAATGCACAAAGGGTTGGTCACATAATAAAATGATAACCTGACCCGGCACATTATATTTGGTCAGGTAGTTCAACCCTTTTTGCATGGTAGAAGCCATGCCTTTTTCCCAATCTTGGTTATGAATTACCGGGATCGTATCAGCCCTGAAAGTCTTTTTAATTTCGTCCTTATCGGCTCCAAGTACCACAACTCGGCTGGTAACCTGAGCGCCTAAAGCAGCGTCAATTGTACATTGGAGGAATGTTTTCCCTTCAAAAGGCAATAATTGTTTGGGTTCCCCCATTCGTGAGGAACCTCCTGCTGCAAGGATTATCAAACCTGTATTTATCGTATCCATGGATCTTATTAATGAATGGGGCCTTCTTTTTCCCGCAGAAAGATCGGCTGTTTTTTGCTTAAAACGGCTTTTATTTCCGCGAAAGCTGCTAAAGCTATTTCTTCAGAACCTTCCGCCCCGATATCCAAACCCATTGGTGAATAAATATTGGAAGTAGGGATCTGAATTCCTTTCAAGTGTAATCGCTCTATCAGTTTTAAGCCTTTTTTCTTAGGTCCCAAAATTCCAATATAAGGTAAATGCAAGGGGAGGAGATGCTCCAAAACCACCACCTCATACTCGAAGTTATGGGTCATCAAAAGTGCCACAGTATTTGAATCTGATTCTAGTTGAGCCACCGCTTCATGGGCTGGAGAAATCACAATTTTTCTGGCCGTGGGGAATCTTTGTTCGGTCGCATGCGTCTTTCTTCCATCGATCAGAATCAATTCCCAGCCAAGCAAATCTGCCATTTTTGCAACGGGAATTGTATCGTTCCCTGCTCCAAAAAGTAATACCCGGATGACGGGTTTGATGGATTCAAAGAAGACGCTGATCTCATCCAATTCCGGATAGGATTTGATGGTGCTATTTGAAGAATCTAAGTTGACCAATTCATCTTGAATCGATTCCCAAAGACTTGAATCAAGGCTTTCAGCTTTGCCAATGGCTTGCTTTTCTTTCCAAAGGACTTTGGTCCCAACTTGTTCCGTTCGCGAATGCTTCAGCGAAAAGATGGTAATTAACACACCGGAAACTCTATTTTCAAGAGCAATTTTCAAAAGTTCTACAGGATTTTCCGGATCTTCCGAATCAATCGGCTCTATCAAAACCTGAATGATTCCATTGCAGCCAAGCCCGATACCAAATTTCTGATCGTCCTCATCAGTCGTGTCATAGGTGACCAACATTGACTTTTGCTGAAAAATAACTGCCTGTGCTTTTCTCAAGGCATCACCCTCCAGACAACCTCCGCTGATTGCTCCTGTCAATTCGCCATCTTCAGTGACAAGCATTCTTGCTCCTGGTCTGCGATAGGCCGAACCATCGACTTTGACCACTGTTGCTAAAGCTGTTTTTTGATTTTGAGATCTGGATTTTTCGTAAGCAGTGATTATTGACCGAAGCTCTTTCATTTGATTCTAATTGTCAATTTTCTAATTAGCAGCTACTGATAATCTGTTTTCCCTGAAAGAATACCAAGTGGAAGCCCCAACAGAAATCACTAAATAACTTATCAAAATCGGAAGCATTCCGGGTATTTTTTCATTCAACTCAAACCAGTCTCCCGTGGAAAGAATAACAAAAATCCCGATCCCGCTTTTCAACATTTCCCAAAACCAGGCCATTGGATTTTTGTCCATCAATTCAGTAATCGAGTACACGCTAAGAAAAACATAACCACCATAGATAAACATCCCTGGAGCTCCGATTTCGGCAATATTTCCAAACAAATAACTTATAATCAAAAGTAAAATCATGAGCTGGATCACACTCCACGTGACCAATCCCTGCGAAAGTTTAGGACTGTATTTTTCAAAATGAAAGACGTCATTAATCTTTTCCACCGGATATTTTGAGGCTACATCTTCCGGTCTCCAGCCAAGAGGCATAAACCAGATTCTCAATTTGTCCGCGATGTTTTGAGCTCTCCATGCATCTTTAATCAGCAGCCAAAGGTGCATGAAATTAATTTTGATCGGATTCCAGGTGTGAACAGGTCTGGTAATTCCATAAACTGCCGGAACATCATCTAATTCTTCTTGGTAGGTTCCAAAAATCCTATCCCAAAAAATGAAAATCTGACCGTAGTTTTTATCCAAATAAATGGGATTTATAGCGTGGTGAACTCTGTGATGTGAAGGAGTGACAATGATTTTTTCCAAAAACCCCATTCTGTTTATATGACGCGTATGATACCAAAACTGTGCAAACAAATGGAGCGGTGCCACGACGCTGATTACTTCCTGAGGAACGCCCAAAATAGCTGCAGGCAACAGGAAAATTCCGAAAATCCTGACAATTGATGAGATGCTTTGCCGGAGCGCACAGGCAAGATTGAACTCTTCGCTGCTATGGTGGATAATATGATTATTCCAAAAAATATTATACTCGTGTGAAATTCTATGAACCCAATATCCTGCAAAGTCCAACGCCATAAACGCAATCACAAACGTGATCCAACCGGAACTGATTTCAAAAACTGAAACCCGATCGACAAGCCAACCATAGGAAATGATCGCTATGCTTATTCCCAACACATCTTTTGTGGAATTGGTGATGCCCGAACTCAGGCTTGAAATCATGTCATTCACCGGAACGGTGTCATTTCCTTTGTAAATCCCCCAAAATTTTTCCACCATAATAAGTAGAAAAAAAGCAGGCATTGCTATCAATAATATTTGTCCGTACGCTTCCATAAGTCTCCGATAATTGCACTAAACATACCTATTTATAGGATGTTTTCAATCCTTTTTAGAATAGGAAAATCTTATCCTCACTTGAAAATCGTTTACTTTTAGTAATTCTTTTGAATTTGATTTTTAATGATCTTTTTTCCAAATAACAAGTTGTCGAATTAATCAAAATAAAGACCATACAGGATTCTTAAGGACAAAATGCAGATACCAAGTTTATCAGAAATTAAAAAAGAGTTAAGCTATCTCAACGAAAAGGAGATTAATGAGCTGCTTTTGGACCTTGTTAAATTCAGCCGGGAAAATAAAGCATATCTCTATTTCAAGCTGTATGGAAGAGACAATCCAGGACTTTTTGTTGAAATGGTGAAGAAGGAATTAGAGGAGGAGTTTGCAAAAGCTAACCGAACTAATAGCTATTATGTCAAGAAATCATCCCAGACCATTCGTCGCAAACTCAACAAAAACCTCAAACTTAACAAAAACAAAACGGATCAGATTGACCTAATTTTATTTTTCTGCGAAAAGCTGAACGAATACGGGTATCTCCGATTCCGAAACCCAATTGTCGATAATCTGTATCAGGTTCAACTTGGCAAAGCTAAAAAACTCATTTCTGGCCTTCATGAAGATCTGAAGTGGGATTATGAAATGAAAATGGAGGAATTCAAATAGGTGCTTTTAAAAAATATTTTTTCCAGGAAATCTGACGCTATCCAAACTTTGGCAATCAAGGGACTGGAATTAATCTACTCCTTTAGATTACAGAGTATACACAGAACACCAATGAGGATGAAGCCATATATGACAGGTTTCCCTGTTCCACTTCGCCAAATTGGTTATGAATAATCCTATGATTTTTCTTCAAAAAATTGAATATGATTTAGTTAAAAAGAAAGTGAAATATTCAGACCAAATTTCATATTATGAAATTATTGTTAACTTAAATTGATTGAAAATCAACCATTAGAACATTATGAAATCAAAAATTAGATTCTATTCTATACTGCTTTGTGGATTTGTATTATTGTCCTTTTCTGCATGGATGCCACATCCTAATGAAAAACAAATTTCGAAAGTAGAAGTACCGCCGACAGATCGGTATTTGTATGTAGCTGTTCCGGGAATCCGAAATTACCTTGGGTATGGAGGTCACGGCATTTTGGTTTTTGATATTGATAATGGTCACAAATTCGTAAAACGTATAAAAACCCAAGGTCTCCTTGCAAATGGAATCCCCTCCAATGTAAAAGGGGTAGCTGTTAGTGTGCCTTTGAACAGTATATATGTCAGCACCCTTCAGACGCTTCAACGAATCGATTTAACAACCGAAGAGGTTCTATGGGAAAAAACTTATGAAGGTGGAGCTGATCGAATGTCCATCTCACCTGACGGGAAAACCATGTACCTTCCTTCTTTAGAGAAGACATTTTGGAATGTGGTGGACTGTGAGTCCGGGAATATTATCAAAAAGATTGAAGTTGTACAAAGGGCGCATAATACGCTTTATGGGCCGTCTGGAAAACATGCCTATTTGGCTGATATAGCCTCTCCCTATTTGCATGTGACAGATACAAAAGATCATACCATCATCAAAAAAATTGGTCCATTTGGAGATGGAATTCGTCCGTTTACTATAAATAGTGAAGAAACCTTGACTTATGTAAATGTTGATAATCTTCTTGGTTTCGAGGTTGGGGACCTAAAATCCGGGAAAGTTTTGGCTAGGGTAGTTGTTCAGGGTTGGGAAATGGGGGCAGTTAGACGCCATGGGAATCCAAGTCATGGGATTGGACTAACCCCCGATGAGAAAGAGGTTTGGGTAAGTGATGGGCATAATATGCGTTTGCATATTTTTAGTTCGGAACCACCTTACCAACAACTCTCAACTATTCCATTACAGGATATGCCGGGATGGATTACTTTCAGTATTGATGGTAAATATGCATATCCCTCAAGCGGTGAAGTGATCGATGTAAAAACCAGAAAAGTTTTGTTTACTCTCCAGGATGAATTTTACAATTATGTAGCAAGTGAAAAAATGGTGGAAATTCAGATCCAAGAAAATCGGGTTGTTCAAGCAGGTGATCAGTTTGGTATTGGACGTGCGACCAAGCCGATTACTTTAGAAAAATAAATCAATAATTTTCTTTGGAATAGCGACGCCTGCAATTCCATAAATATAGGATGGACGTACAGGTGTGGTTATATTTCAGGATAGTTTACATCAGCAACTTGGAAAAGCCAAAAACTCATCTCAGGCCTTCATGAAGATCTGAAGTGGGATTATGATATGAAAATGGAGGAATTCGAATAGTCCTGTTTAAAAATTTTTTTTCCGGGGTATCCAGACTTTATCCAAATTATCTTCCATCAAATCGCACTTTTTGTTTTTGTTTTAGAAAGCGATTTCTGTGCTAAGCTTTTTTTGCTAATTTGAAGCTAGCAAAACCAATCAGCTAAATCACTTCTCAAAACTTTTCTAATCCCCCGAAAGAAAATGGTTGAAAAGTCTTCATTACAGCACTGAAAGAAACCAAAGTTTCTTCAGATGTATCGATAATTATGGAAATCAAAATCACGAATAATCCTGCAGAGTTAGGCCAAACTGCCGGAAAAGCAGGGGCTGAATTACTAAGAAATGCAATTGCTCAAAAGGGCTTTGCAAATATGATTCTTGCTACAGGAACCAGTCAGTTTGAAACTTTGAATCAGTTGCTTGCAGAATCTGACATTGACTGGAGGAAAGTAACATTATTTCATCTGGATGAATACATCGGCTTGCCAATAACACATCCGGCAAGTTTCAGGAAGTATCTAAATGAGCGATTTATTTCAAAGGTTCCCAATTTGAAAGGAGTAAATCTGATTGACGGAGAAGTCGATCCTGCTGCTGAAAGTGAGCGATTATCTGCTTTGATTGTGGCTCATCCGATTGATGTGGCATTTGTGGGGATCGGAGAAAATGGTCACCTCGCTTTCAATGATCCACCCGCAGATTTTGAAACAGAGAAACCTTATATCGTAGTCGAACTGGACGAGGCTTGCCGAAAGCAGCAATTGGGAGAAGGCTGGTTTCCAAATTTGGAGGCGGTACCCGCCAAAGCAATCAGCATGTCTGTCAAGCAGATTTTAAAGTCTAAAGCCATTATTTGCTCGGTTCCGGATTTGAGAAAAGCTCAGGCTGTCAAAAATACAATTGAGAATTCTGTCAGTAATTTATTTCCTGCAACGGCATTGCAACTTCATCCCGATTGTACTTGCTTTCTGGATACCGATTCAGCCTCGTTTCTTTCTTCAAAATGAGATTTTAAAAATCTATCCTAAACCCAAAAACCACCTCATGTTCACAAGAAGAAGCTTTGTAAAAATTGCGGGAATAGGAGCTTTAGCTTCTGCGCTGCCTGCCTATGAGGCAAACTCATTAACTGAAACCAAGCGTGTCGAAGGGGTCAACCTGGGAATTGCCGGATATACATTCCTTTATTATAAAGACAACATCGATAAGATCTGCGAAGTCATGAATCAAGTTGGGGTCAAAAATATCTCACTCAAAAACTTTCAGCTCCCTTACGATAGCTCGAAAGCTCAGGCAGATGTAGTGATTGGAAAATTCAAATCAGCAGGAATTACTGTTTACGGACTTGGGGTAATCTACCTCAAGACTGAACAGGAAGTGGATAATGCTATGAATTATGCTCAAATCGCCAGAGTAAAATTGATCATCGCCGCGCCTGCTTATGAGATTCTCCCTTACCTGGAAAAGCAAGCGAAAGCTTTCAATATCCGGGTTGCGATACACAATCATGGACCCGAAGACAAACTCTTCCCGGATATCGATACCGTCTATGAAAAGATCAAAAACCTGGATCCCTTGATTGGTATTTGCCTGGATATTGGACATACATTCCGCTGTGGAAACGATCCCGCTGCCATGCTTTTGAAATATAAAGAGAGAATCTATGACATGCATATTAAGGATGTGAATGAACCAATCCAGTCAGGAAAAACGGTGATCATGGGTCGCGGAAAAATCGATTTGGTGGCTTTTGTTAAAGCCTTGAAAAAGTCCGGCTACACTGGAATCTGCAGTCTGGAATACGAGCAGGACAAAGATCCGGCGATGGGCGTGGCTGAATGTGTAGGAAATTTCAACGGAGTTTTGGCTTCAGTTCAATAAAAATTCTATTCTAAAATGAGTAAAACTCAGGTTGCCATTCAGGCAAGCTCTTTCAGCAAACACGATACTTGGATCTCTATCGGGATCATTGGGATGCTGTTTTTTATTTTCGGGTTTGTCTCCTGGATCAACGCTATTCTGATTCCATACTTCAAGATTGCCTGTGAACTCACCAATTTTGAATCCTATCTGGTTGCCTTTGCATTCTATATTTCCTATCTGGTGATGTCAGTTCCGTCATCCTATTTGCTGAAAAAGATCGGATTTAAAAGAGGAATGATGGTCGGTTTCTGGGTGATGGCGCTCGGAGCTTTCATATTCGTACCGGCAGCTTTGGGAAGAACTTATGAGATTTTCCTGCTGGGTTTGTTTACGCTTGGAACAGGACTAGCGATTCTGCAAACAGCTGCAAATCCCTATATCACGGTTTTGGGACCAAAGGAAAGAGCCGCTCAGCGAATCAGCATCATGGGAATTGCGAACAAAGGTGCCGGGATTTTGGCACCGATCATCTTTGCGGCAGTAATTCTGAGAGTAGGAGATACTGAAATGTTCAATCAACTGGCCACGATGGGCGAGGTTGAAAAAAATGCTGCTCTTGATGAGTTGATTCGGAGAGTGATTATGCCTTATACGGTTGTGGGGATAGTTTTATTTACGTTGGGTTTAATGGTTCGCTTTTCTCCCTTGCCGGAAATCGATACCGAACATGAAAGCATCGAACTTGCCGAAGCCAATTCAGGAAAGACCAGTATTTTCCAGTTTCCACATTTGATTTTGGGAGCTTTTGCGATTTTTCTTCATGTTGGAACGCAGATTATCGCAATCGATACGATCATCGGCTACGCCAATTCTATGAATATCGGGTTGATCGAAGCTAAAGTGTTTCCATCTTATACGCTCGCATTCACGATTTTAGGCTACATCATTGGAATCTCTCTCATTCCCAGATTCATTTCCCAAGTCAATATCCTTAGAATTTGTACAGTGCTCGGGACGTTTTTCACAATTATGATCATTTTTGCCAGCGGTACTGTTCAATTGCTGGGTCACACGGCCGATATTTCGATCTGGTTTGTGGTTTTATTAGGACTTGCAAATTCATTGGTTTGGGCTGGAATTTGGCCATTGGCATTGGATGGTTTGGGGAGATTTACTAAGCTTGGTGCTTCAATCATGATTATGGGACTTTGCGGAAACGCAATCATGCCATTGGTCTATGGTTATTTGGCTGATTTGTACGATGTGCGATTGGCTTATTGGATACTTTTTCCTTGCTATCTCTACCTGGTTTATTATGCGGTTTATGGTCATAAGGTTAGAAAATGGGCTTTCGCAGCATGAAAATCCAAGGTCACTCATACCGGGATGGATCCGCAATCGAGATTTCCTTTTCCGAAGGAATCATTGACAGCATCTCAGAAACCGATGAATTAATAGATAAAGATCTCTTTGTCGGGCCAGGCTTTACCGATATTCAAGTCAACGGATATGGAGGAATCGATTACAATGAGATTCATTCTGATCCGATGAAACTGGCCGGCATTTCCAGGCTATTGTATCAGGAAGGAGTTACAACTCATTTCCCCACCCTTATTACCAATGATCCGGAGCAGATCAGTCGTTTAATTCTTCAGATTGTTTCCCTTCGGAAAACTGATCTGTTTTCCAGAATGAGCATTGAAGGACTGCACATCGAAGGTCCGTTTATTTCGCCCGTTGATGGTCCTCGCGGTGCACATCCCAAAGCATTTGTCCGGGCTCCTGATTGGAGTATGGTTCAGCGATGGCAAAATGAATCCAAAGGTTTGATCAAAATGATGACTCTTTCACCGGAATGGAAAAATGCCAATTCTTTCATTGAAAGATGCATTGACTACGATATTCTGGTTTCCATCGGTCATACCAATGCAACACATCAGCAAATACTGGAAGCGGTAAGCGCCGGGGCAAAATTGTCCACACATCTTGGAAATGGCATGCATCCAATCATTGCCCGTCATCCGAATTACCTCTGGTCTCAGTTGGCTCAGGATGAGTTGGGAGCTTCCATAATAGCCGACGGATTCCATCTTCCTGCTGAGGTGATTGAGGTATTTCAGAAGGTGAAAAAAGATAAGCTGATTCTTGTCAGTGACTCAGTTTCTTTGGCAGGAATGCCGGCAGGAGATTATGACTTGCACATTGGAGGTGAAGTGACCTTGACTCCGGAAGGGAAATTGCACCTCAGATCAAACCCGTCAATCCTGGCGGGATCGGCTTCCAATATTCGCAGAGGGGTTTCCTTTCTGATTCAAAATAAACTTGCCTCGCTGACGGAAGCCTGGGAAATGGCTTCTGTTCGTCCGGAAAAGCTGGTGAATCCAGGTCATCTCTTATTTGAAGAAGGAACAATTGCCGATCTCATTCTTTGCAGAAAAGGTGAAAATGGCGAGCTCCAAATCCTCAAAACAATCAAACATGGGAGGGAAGTCTATTCCGCCTGATCAAACTTTTACCATTAACCCAAAACCCATCCACCTATGCAAAAAGACGTCAATCGAAGGAATTTTATCAAAACTGTAGCGACCGGAAGTTTAGGTTTGGGAGTGATGAGTTCCGCTCATTCTTTTAATATTTTATCCCAATATCCGGTTCAGGACAAAGTTCGCGTGGCCATTATGGGAGTGAATGGGAGAGGGTCCCAACATGTTCAGGCTTTTGCAAAGGTTCCAAATGCAGAAATATCATACATCTGCGATGTGGATTCCAGGGCAGTTACCAATGGATTAGCTTTGGCAGAAAAGTCAGGAGTAGCCAACAAACCACAGGGTATTTCTGATTTCCGAAGGGCTTTGGATGATAAAAATGTAGACGCTATTTCCATTGCTTTGCCGGATCATTGGCATACTCCGATGGCTTTGATGGCTTTGAAAGCAGGAAAACATGTCTATATCGAAAAGCCCGGAAGTCATAATCCTGCCGAGGGAGAATTACTTTCGAGGGCAACTTCTACCTTCGGAAAAATAGTCCAAATGGGCAATCAGCGCAGAAGCTGGCCAAGAGTGCAGGAAGCAATTGCCGAACTTCACGGAGGTGTAATTGGTAAAGCGTATTACGCCCGTGCTTGGTACACCAATACCAGACAATCGATTGGTTTCGGGAAAGAAGCTGCAGTTCCGGAATGGCTGGATTTCGAACTTTGGCAAGGACCGGCGCCAAGAGCGGCTTTCAAAGACAATCTGATTCATTACAATTGGCATTGGTTCTGGAACTGGGGAACTGGCGAGATCGTCAACAACGGAGTCCATTTCCTTGATTTGGCCCGATGGGGATTGAATGTAGACTATGCAAAAAAAGCATATTCCAGCGGAGGGCGATATCATTTCAAAGACGATTGGCAGACGCCTGATACCCAGACTGCTGCCTTTGATTTCGAAGAAGGAAAAAGCATACTCTGGGAAGGCAGAAGCTGCAACAGAAGAGGTATCAACGATATGGGGTCCGGGGTTTCTTTCCACGGAGAAAATGGAACGCTGGAATTACTCGACAATTCCTATAAAATCTACGACAACGCAAATAAGCTCGTGAAAAGCGCCGAACAGACCAGTAACACAGTTGTGGATCAGCGAGGAGCTGGATTTGACATGGATATTGCACATTTCACCAATTTCACGAATGCCATCACCAAAGGCGAGAAGCAGATTTCACCGTATCAGGAAATAGTAAAAAGCGTCATGCTATGCCATTTGGGCAATATTTCTTACCGAACCGGAAGAGCTTTAAATCTCGATAATTCCAATGGAAGGATTATGAATGACAAGGCAGCGATGAAGCTGTGGAGCAGGGAATATGAAAAAGGCTGGGAGCCAAAATTATAAGAACTCACCATGGAAATTTCTCCCACTTTGACTTCAAAACGGTTAGTATCAATCGATGCTCTTCGGGGTTTTGATATGCTAATGATATGCGGTGCCGATGCATTTTTCCGTCAATTGGAAGGAAAAACGAATCTGTTTTGGGTAGATTCTCTTGCTATGCAGTTTGAGCATCCAGGGTGGATTGGGTTTACTTTCTATGATTTCATCTTTCCTCTTTTCCTGTTTATTTCAGGCGTTTCCATTCCGTTTTCCTTAAGCAAAGCGCTGGAGAAAGAAATTCCAAAAAGGGAGATTTACAAGAAAGCTTTTTTCCGAATGTTGATCCTGATCGGGCTTGGCATGTTGGATAAAAACGCTCCGTTTCCTTTCTTCGATTGGGAGCAAATCCGATTGGGAAGTGTGTTGGGAAGAATTGGAATTGCAGGATTTATTACGGTAGTTCTTTGTCTGAATTTCAATTCTGCCAAGCGATTGTGGATAGTTGGCGGCATTCTTTTACTGTATTATTCGGTTATGATGTTGATTCCTGTTCCGGGTTACGGAGCTGGAAATCTGACTTTTGAGGGGAATCTGATTGGATACATCGACCGAACTTTCCTTCCGGGTCGATTACTTCAGGGCACCTTTGACGAACTCGGGCTGATCACAACTCTTCCTGCGATTTGCCTCACAATTCTGGGAGCTTTTGCAGGAGAAATATTAAATAATCATGTAGTAGAGGATAGAAAGAAGTTTTACCAATTGCTGATTGCCGGTGCAATCTGCATAGCGATTGCCTTGATTTGGAGTCTGCATTTTCCTATCGCAAAGCGAATGTGGAGCAGTTCATTTGTCCTGCTAACCGGAGGAATGGCTTTTCTATTTATGGCAGGATTCTATGCGATCATTGACCTGCTACAATGGAAAAGATGGTCCTTTTTCTTTGTGGTTGTTGGAATGAACAGTTTGACGATTTACATGGTCTATCGGTTTGTCAACTTTCGGCATACTTCGAGACTTTTGTTTGAAGGGCTTTACTTGCCTTTGGATGAAAAATGGCATCCGGTTTTGGAAAGTTTGGGAGCTCTGATGTTGGTCTGGCTATTTCTATATTTCCTGTATAGACAGAAGATTTTTTTCAAAGTATAAAATTGGGTCAACAGTCCACTGTCCATAGTCCACTGGAATTTGTGAAAAAAGAAAACTAATTGTTAATTCAAAAATTGACTGATTGAAATCAAACCATTAAAATTCAATTGTTTATGAAATCCTCACGAAGATTATTTATAAAGAATACTGCAGTAATTGGAGCAGTTGCAAGTCTTAGTACTACACCTTTTTCACTGTTAGCAGAACACCAGAAGAATGTGATCAAAATTGGAATTATAGGTTTGGATACTTCTCATGCTCCGGCTTTTGCAAAACTCTTTAATGCTGAAAATCCCAGGCCTGAATTGGCAGGATTCAAGGTGGTGGCAGCTTTTCCGCAGGGAAGCAGCGATATTAAATCGAGTGCTGATCGAATTCCCGGATACATCAAACAGGTTGAAGAATTGGGTGTGGAAGTAGTGGATTCGATCGAAAAACTCCTGGAAAAAGTGGATGTTGTGCTTCTTGAAACAAATGACGGAAGATTGCATTTGGAGCAGGCAAGAGCTGTTTTCATGGCCGGAAAACCTGTTTTCATTGATAAGCCGGTAGCGGCTTCACTTAAGGATGCCGTCGCTATTTATAAAGAAGCTTCGGAAAAGAAAGTACCCATGTTTTCAGCGTCATCACTACGCTATATGACAAATGCACATGCGGTGCGGCATGAGAATAAAATCGGAAAAGTGCTTGGCGCAGATGCTTTCAGTCCGGCAACACTGGAACCTACACATCCGGATTTGTTTTGGTATGGGATTCACGGCGTAGAAATTCTTTTTACCGTGATGGGTCCGGGATGTGAATCGGTAACACGGTTTTCGACGCCCGACTCGGAGATTGTGGTTGGAAAATGGAAGGATGGCCGATTGGGGACATTTCGAGGGATGCGTGCCGGAAAGCATGATTACGGCGGAACAGCCTATGGAACCGAAGGAAATTTATTTTTGGGAAAATTTGACGGATATGAGCCTTTGGCAGTGAAGATAGCAGAGTTTTTCAAGAGCAAAACTTCCCCGATTGATGCACGGGAAACGCTTGAAATCTATGCTTTCATGGAAGCTGCCGAAATCAGCAAATACAAAGGCGGAGTGTCTGTGAGCATAGCTGAAACCTTAAAAACTGCTGGCTATCAGGGTTGAAATCTAATTTTTGAATGGCCTTGGATTGAAATATCAGAAATGAAAAGAGGTTTTCCTTTGCGGGAAAACCTCTTTTTTTACTTACTAACCTAATGTTGCTTACTTTTTGGTTATCGAAATCTTTTGGGGCAATCGATCATTCAAACTTTTCAAATCTCCATTTATGATTTGGTCGAGCTTTGCCAAATGACCCGCTAATTCCTTCGACAATTCTTCAAAAACCACATAGGCCGCATCCGTTGGTTTGGCCTGTCCGTTTTCCACACTTCGCTGCAAGGAAGCCAAACGATTATTTAGCTTGATCGGGAAGTTCAAGGGATCCTGACCACTTTGATTCTGAACCTGATACAAATCTTCCTCTATCGCTTTCATCTTTTCCAGCATTGCAGTTAGCTCGGTGCTGATCTTCACATCCTCTGAATTTTCAAATTGCTTTGCCTGTTCCCGAACTTTTCGAATAAGAATCACGGCCTCATTGGCTTCAGTTACCTTGTTCCTGATTTGGATGGCCAGGTCAAATTGCTTTTGCAAATCTTCCTTGGTAATTCCTTCCAGATTCGGATCCATTTCCAGTTCAAATGAAGTACTTTTTTCTACGCCAGCAGTTTTGAGACTTACTTGATATTCCCCGAGTGGAGCCAGTGGACCTCTTTGCGGTCTTGCGCTCCAGATGATCATTCCGTCAAAAACGGTAGCTCCCGGATAGCGCATATCCCAATTAAACGTGTTCAAACCCTGTTTGGTAGCTGGAGAATTCCTCTCAGTTTTTCCTTTTTTTCCGGTGTAAGCAGTGATCAACTTTCCCTGAGCATCTTTGATTTCAATGGTTACGCTATCCGCTTCACCCGGCAAATAATACTGAATGGCTGCATTATAGACACCACGAATTGGGTTTGCCGGTTTGAACAAGGCAACTTCTTTTTTGGAATTCACATCCATTGCTTCACGCAAAGGCCGGATATCATCCAAAATCCAGAAACCTCTCCCATGTGATCCCAACACCACATCGTCATTCTTCAGTACCAAGTCCCTTATCGGAGTGTCCGGAAGATTCAATTGAAGGGATTGCCACAATTCTCCATCGTTAAATGATACATAAACACCATGCTCAGTTGCCAAATACAGCAATCCCGGCTTCACCAAATCCTCACGGACGGCTCTTGCGAAATGGCCATCATCAATTCCATTCGTTATTTTGGTCCAGTTTTTTCCGTAATCTGTCGTTTTGTAAACGTAAGGTTGACGGTCGTCTACCTGATATCTGTTGGCAGCCAGGTAAACAGTTCCCGGCTTGAATTTCCCTTCGTCCAGAATTTCAATTCTGGAGTACTGAGGCAAATCCTTCGGAGTTATATCTGTCCAGCTTTTTCCGCCATTTCTGGTGATAGAGACTTTCCCGTCATCAGAACCAGCCCAGATCGTATTGACATCATGACTCGACGGTGCCAAAGCAAAAACAGTCGCATAAATCTCCGGCCCGTTCATGTCTTTGGTGATCTCGCCGCCGGTTATTCCCAGCGTTTCGGGATCAGCAACTGTCAAATCAGGACTGATTTTTTCCCAGGTTTGGCCATCGTTGGTGGTTTTCCAGACATGCTGAGAAGTGGTAAACATGATCGTAGAATCCAATGGTGAAAACATGATCGGGAATGTCCATTGCCATCTTTCGGGAAGGGCAGATGCTGGTTCACCGGAGAAAAATCTCGGATAAACCTGAATATCTCTAATCTGACCGGTTCGGCGATTATATCGGGTCAATAACGCTCCCTGACTTCCGGAATAAAATACATCCGGATCAACAGGGCTTTGAGTGATCCATCCGCTTTCTCCGCCACCAACTTCATAATGCCAGCCATGACCAGGACCACTTCCAAGTTTATGTTCCCAGCCCTCACTTGGTACCGCAATCGTAGTATTATCCTGCTGAGCACCGGCCACATGATACGGTACGTCACTTGTCGTCATGACGTGATAAAGTTGAGTAGTAGAATAGTCTTCTTCGGTCCATGTTTTCCCGCCGTTGATACTCACGACTCCTCCACCATCATTGGAACTGATCATACGCATGGGATCATTTGGGTCGATCCAGAGATCGTGATTGTCGCCATGCGGTACGGTAATTTCAATGTCAAAAGTTTTACCTCCATCAGTTGATTTGAAAAAATCCACATTCAGGCAATACACCGTTTCTTTATCCAGCGGATCAGCATAGATGCGTGAATAATAGAAGGCCCGCTGACGGAGTTTTCGCTCCTCGTTTACTTTTTGCCATGTCCAACCGCCGTCATCCGAGCGGAAAACTCCGCCTTCATTTGCCTCAACAATCGCCCAGATTCTGTTGGGATCAGCAGGGGAGACCGTCACCCCGATTTTTCCAATCGGACCTTCCGGCATTCCGGGATTTGTGGTCAGATCTATCCAGGTATCTCCACCATCCAAAGATTTGAAAAGCTTACTATCAGGACCGCCACCCCACATTTTCCAGGCTTTGCGGTACACTTGCCAAGTGGATGCATAGAGAATATTTGGATTGGTGCGGTCAATGATCAGATCGGCTGCACCGGCTTTATCACTCACAAAAAGTACTTTCTTCCACGTGTTTCCTCCATCTTTTGAACGGAAAACGCCTCGTTCCTCATTTTCGCCATAGGGATGCCCCAAAGCTGCGACGTAGACAATATTTGGGTTGGTAGGGTGGATACGAATTCTGGAAATGGCTTGAGTTTCTTTCAATCCCAAATGCCTCCAGGTTTTCCCTCCATCGATAGTTTTATACACACCATCTCCCTGCGTGATGCTTCCTCTCAACTGGGTTTCACCGCCTCCGATGTAAACGATATCCGGGTTGGTTTCCGCCACGGCAACTGCTCCGATACTGGAAGAACTGATTTGCCCATCGGTGACGGGAAACCATTCGTTTCCTCCGTCCACGGTTTTCCAGAGTCCGCCGCCCGTGGCACCAAAATAGTATTCATTGGGTCTTCCGGGACTTCCGGCACTTCCAAGAGAACGTCCGCCGCGGTTGGGTCCGATATTTCTCCAGGAATAACTCTCGTAGTAGGAGGGATCGACAACAGGTTTTTGGCTTTGTGCCATTAGCATCTGCTTCGGCAAAAATAGCCCTCCGACCAAAAAAGCCAGGGTTAGAAATGAGCGTTGTTTCTTCATAAAGTTAAGTTGGTGGTGAAACCCAAAATATACATTAGCTAATCTATTCCTGATTCTAATGCATAATTCCGGTTAAGCTTGAAAGTACAAATTCCTTTAGAAGGATCAATCAGGAATTTTTCCAAAGGCAGGAAATTGGGACTTATGAAAGAAAGTATAGGGCTAAGGTATTGTCCAATAAATAATTCTATTTTGAGGAAGCTTATTTCTTTTAGTTACCAAAGCAAAAAACCATGATTCGCCACTCAGTAGTATTAAAACTCAAGCATAAAGCAGGTTCCCATGAAGAAAAGGAATTTCTGGAAGAAGCGTGGAAATTGAAGTCCATTCCGGGAGTAATGAAATTTGAAGTGATGCAAGAAATCAGTTCGAATAATCCGTATGAATTCGGAATATCGATGGAGTTTGAGGGTAAAGATTCCTATGATTTCTATTCCAATCATCCGGATCATACCAGATTTGTAGAACAACATTGGATTCCTAATGTGGAAGCATTTTTGGAAATAGATTATCAGGTTTAGGAATCTTTGAGGCCTTATTTTTCAATGATGCTGATACGCCCTTCGCCGATGCTGGCATTGCGGTTGCGCAATAAATGATTGTGTACTTTGCCTTTTTCAAAATCGAGTATCTGACTAACTCCAATACCGTTGGCCTCGCCCCAGGTAATGAATAACCTCTGTGAATCAATCCATTCGGCTACATACGTTTCATTTTCTTTCGCACCGGATTCTTCACCCTCCATCGCTTCCCAATGCATGGTCGAATCAGTCTCGAATGTCACATGATATACACTTTCACCATAACTATATTCAATCGTTTTATCGATTAAACTGACTATGGGTGGATTTGCCGATGGGTTGCATCCTACAATTGTTAGAAACAATGTCAATTCGATGACTTTTTTCATCTGTTTATAATTTATTTTTTAATGGCCGTATGGAATCTCCTATGGCCCATAATCATCCTAGGGTGTGTCGCTTGCGTTATGATCGATTTCATCCAATCTTATATTAAAGTCCTTTCTGAAGGAAAGCCAGCAGATCAGCCATTTCCTGAGTAGTCATACTGTTTTCCAATCCTTCCATCATCAGAGAAGTGCCGAGCGAACGAAGGGATTTGATGTCTGCTTTTGACAGGGTTACATTTTCACCGCCAATCTTTTTAATAGTGATTTGCTGATCAGTTTCAGATGATACAATGCCCACATGCACAGATCCGTTAAGAGTTTCCAGTCTGTGGTTGATGTATTTCGGATCGGCAGCCGCATTTGGATCCAGCATATCGTGCATAAGTGTCTCTTTACTTTTGCGTCCGATTTCCGTTAGTACAGGACCAACTTCCTTTCCGAGTTTGCCATAAACGTGGCAATTGGCACATACCATTTCAAAAACTTTCGTGCCATTCAAGGACGAGCCTTGAAGAGCTAAGGCAGGTTTCATTTTGTCGATAGCTTCTTGCCGATTTGTAACACCCGAGTCGCTGAATAATTTCTCTGCCCTTTTTTTGGTGTCTCTATTATCCGTCCACATTAAAAGCATTCGCCTGCGTTCTAAATCGAAATTCATTTCACCGATATTGATAGTGCCATTCTCCAATCCTGTTAGAAGTGCATCGTGATGTATTTCCAAATAGACTAACAAATCACTTGCGTACCTCCGAATGTGTGGGCTCAACGCTGTCCATATGCTTACAATTTTTTGCCCGATTTCTATTTCATTGTAAGTGGAAAGTTGTCTTAAGGCATTTTCCTGAATTTTAAGTGATTCGGAATTATTCAAACATGCGAACAGGACAGCTGATTTTTCAGGGTAGGGCAGCAATTCAATCATGGCAAGCTCTTGCAGCCGAATGCTGTCGGGAAGCGACTTATCCAACACTTTACTTAATGCTTCGCGACTTAATTTCAGGAATTGGGGCGAGGTAGGGAGCTTCAATTTGTTGCGCATCGCCGATAATTCTGTGATCAGCCCTGGGTCACCAGAATTTTCAAGTGTGGTTATAAATGGCTCAAGTGACTTACCATTCACGTTTCCAATTCCGGAGGAAAGCTGTTTAAGGATGCCTTGTTTTACATTAGCCTCGATGTCTGAATTGACCAAAGCAGATAATAC
>VFKK01000019.1 GCA_009885605.1 Cyclobacteriaceae bacterium
TCCGGGCTTTTAAAAATCAAGCCTTTTTCCTCCATGGTTTTCAGCATTCTGGTGAGGCTTCTGGTTTCCAAACCAATCAAGGGCGCAATTTTGGTTGCCGGAGTCCCCTCTTTGGAATTGATGTTGATCAACACAAAACCAATTGCAGTGGTAAATCCTTCCTCTGCAGCTTGCTGATTGTACATTCTGGAAATCGCATGCCAAGCGCTTTTGATATGATAGTCTACTGTCTCTTCTCTGGTCATACACGCTGATTATCTCCACTTTATGGAAATCTAATTTAAGAAAAAATAATGTATGCATGCATACTATATTGAAAAAAAGTTATGCATGCATCATAAATTAAGAATTACAGTTTAATTCCGTTTCAAAAGAATAATTGAATAAACCCGAAATTCTCTTTTCCAATCAGAATAAAAAGTAAGATGTTTTGAAAATTCGAAACTTTCTTCCGAAACCGAATTTTGAAAAATTAACTGCTTACTATCTCTTTAAAAGAAAAACAGTTCATTAAGACTGGTAAATATCTTCGATCTCCTTCAGAAATTTTTGATGAATAACTTTTCGCTTGAGTTTCATTGTCGGAGTAAGTTCTCCGGTATCTATTCCCCAAGGTTGATCAAGCAATTTGAATCGCTTGATTTGTTCCCATTTACCAAAGTACTTGTTGATTTCATCAACTTCACTTTGGAATTTTTCAAGGATCTCCGGAAGCTTAGTCATTTCAGAATCTGTTGAATATACAATCTCCTTGCGCTTGCAATAATCCCTTAAGGCATCAAAACTTGGTACAATCAAAGCAGCGGGATAATTTTTCCCGTCTCCGACTACCATTAATTGCTCGATCAGGATGGATTCCTTGAATCTGTTTTCCATTACTTGCGGAGCGATGTACTTTCCTCCGGAGGTTTTGAAAATCTCTTTTTTACGATCCGTTATCTTCAGGTATTCACCGTCCAATTGTCCAATATCTCCTGTGTGAAACCATCCGTTTTGGATTGCCTCTGCCGTCATTTCAGGTTGCTTATAGTAGCCCTGCATCACATTTGGACCTTTGACAAGAATCTCTCCATCCTCAGCGATTTTCACCTGAACATCCTTTACAATTTTACCAACATAGCCTATTCTAATTCCCTCTTTGGTAGGTATCGAAGTCGAAACTACGGGTGAAGTTTCGGTAAGACCATATCCTTCGCAAATTTTGATCTCTGCAGCCCAAAATATCCTGGCCAATCGAGGTTGAAGAGCTGCTGCCCCGGAATTGATTTGCAAAATATTTCCTCCCAAGGCCTCTCTCCACTTTGAAAAAATCACCTTGTTGGCAAGCTTGAGTTGGAAATCATACCATGCTCCCATTTCCTTTGCAGGATCATACTTAAGCCCAAGATTCAAGGCCCAGAAAAACAGGTTCTTTTTAACACCCTTGAGTTCATAACCTTTTGCAACAATCTTATCGTAAATTTTCTCCAGCAGACGGGGAACTGTATTGAAAATTTCAGGTTTAATTTCTTTCAGATTTTCTCCAATTGATTCCAGGCTTTCCGCGTAGTAAATCGAATATCCCATGTAAATAAATGCAAAAGAGCCAGCTCGCTCGTAAATATGACAAAGGGGAAGAAAGCTTAAAACCTTGGAAATTCCTGCTGGAGGAGTCATAATCTCCGCGATTGATGAAACATTAGAGAGCACATTGTAATGCGAAAGCATCACACCTTTTGGCCTTCCTGTTGTCCCTGAAGTGTAAATAATTGTAAAAAGGTCATTCGGTTTGACTTTCGATTTGGCATTTTCCAGATTCTCCAAGTTACCATCTTTACCGGATTCAAGTAAATCCATCCAATTTTCAGCTCCTTGGATTTTATCAAACGTGTAGATTACTCTATCACCAGCTACAGATTCAGCTTTGTTAAAAATCTCCTGATCACCCACAAAAATCATTTTAACTTCTGCATGATCAAAAATGTAGCGAAAATCCTCTGGGGTTATTGTAGGATACATCGGAACAGAAATAGCTCCGATTTGCTGAAGCGCAAAATCCACAAAATTCCATTCAGGCCTGTTGTTGGAAATGATAGCAACTTTATCACCAACTATAATTCCGGCATTTAAAAAAGCTAAGCTGAGATTTTCGGTTATCTCTTTTAAATCTCTTGTGGAATAGGTAATCCAATTTCCATTTTCTTTTCTGGCCAAAGCCACTTCCTTGTTGTACTTAGAAATTTGATAGGGAATTAAATCGAAAAGGCGAGTAGGTTCCATTTGGGCTATTGGTTGGGTGATTCATAATATTAGCAAATAGGAACTTGATTAGCAAAAGCAGGTTTTCCACAGTATCCACAGTTCTATATCTTTAATATATTATTTAAATAAAAAATCTATTAAGGTTATTAAGACTGTGGATTTGTGGACAAACCTTGTTTAAAAAACTATCACCAAGGTTGATATACTCTTTCTGGTTTTTTAAACAGTTTATACCATGCTTGTCAACATGTAATAGATTGAAAATGGACTGTTTAAGTATTTCATGTGATTTTTGGGGAATACTTCTGATTTTTAAATGTGCTTAACTCAACTGTGGATTACTTGATTTTGTGAAGTGGATAAAAATCCGCTTATCCACTTTTCACGTGTATGTTTTTTAGCTTTAGGATTAGGAGCCTTTTTGGCTCATGTTATCCAAAACTTATCAATTCTTATCCACTGAAATTAATCAGTTATCCACTGAAGATTTTTCTTGATTTGGTACACCTGTTTTGGGTGGAACGATGATATTTTGGTCTTCAAGAGTCCAACCACCTCTAAGAATGATCTCTTTATTTCCCGTTGTCGGGTCCACATAATAGAAAACCTGTTCAGCATATCGCCCTTCTGAGAAGTTTGCAGGATCCCATCGCTTGTTGTTATTAGTATCATTAATTACCCGGATTCGATATGTACCCGGTTCTATCAGGAAGAATTGAAAAGTACCTTGATTTGTGAGAAAAAGTTCTCTGTTTATTTCTCCTTTTGAATCTAATAGTTGGATAATTAAAGGTCCGTTTGCTCCTTGAATTTTGCCTGATACTGCATCAGACAAGCCTTCTTTTTTGAGCTTTTTATAGTTTGCTGTAAACTCCTTTTCATTGAATTGATTCTCTATATCGAAAAAAGTCGAGTCTGCTGCTTTTATAGTAAAAATCTCTGCCGCTAAGGAATCAGGTATTTGAATATTCAAGAGAAGTTTGGTCCTTCGGAGAGAATCCTCAAATGAAAGCATCTCAGGCAATATCTGGATTCTTGATGCTGTGTCATAAGCAATGTACAGAGAGTCTGTATTTACTGAGCTTAAGGGCTTGTTAAATGTTAATTCGATGGGTAGGGTTTGATAGAAGCTTTTGCCTGAATTGGCTGTGATTGTAATCTTTTCCGGTTTTCTTTCGCTCTCCGGAAATTTCGCCCAAATCAAAGTATCAGTCTGAAAACCCACAGAATCTTTGACGTTAACATTGAATTGTACACTATCCGAAAGAGTAGTTTTTGAGAAGAGCTTGATCCTTTTATCCCCAGGAGTGTAAAAAATACTTTTCCCCAGTTCCGGATTAGTGAGTTGGATATCTATTGGCTCTTTATTAAATATTAAATCAAAGGTTTTTCCAGTAATTGCAGTTCTTGTAAGTTTCAATGGGGTCTGATCTCCGTTTGAAAGGTTAAAAGCAACATTTTCAAGGTTTTGCTCAATGGAAATTGTATCCAGAATAAAATCGAAGGCTTCTGTTTTAAACTCAGCCTTTAAATTATTATTGTCGTCCTGCCACGCATATGCCTTGTATAGACCTGGCTTGATATTATTAATAATAAATTTCCCAGTGCTGTCTGATTCTGATATGAAGTAAGGCTGAGCGGTGAAAACGTTAGTTGTGTCTGCCAAAGGATAAATTCCAATTAGAATATCTTCAAAAATTTCAGTTTGACCAGGATAATAAAAATTCACCCTTCCACTAAAAGAGAGACTGTCAATGGTGTTTCCGGTGGAAAAAACAAGTTTTAGGTTTTCGACGGGATTTCCTTCTGATAGATCTGCCACAGAATTTTGAAAGTTGAAAACATAGGTAGTGCTATCTTCGAGTTCCTGATTAAGGACAATACTTAAAGTGTTTTTCAGTGCTGTAATTTCAATTTCATCCTTGTTTATTCTTGGGGTGATGATGATATTTTTGGCTGCATTATCGAGCTCAATAAACTCGTTAAATGTGATAAAGATTTCCTCCGGCTTGATGTTCGTGCTTTGGTTTGCAGGAAGCATTTCAAGGACTTTGGGTGGATCTTCATCTCTTGGCCCACCCATTGGGGTGCTTTGCTTTGCGCAAGCTCCACCAAGAAATACTAAAAGGATTAGGGCAAATGAGTTTGATACTTTCACTTCTTTTTAAAAATGAACAGGTTGCTGGAATGATTTCCGGGTTGGTTTTTGGCTTCCTGATTTGATTTTCTTCCGGAAAAAAAAGCGTTGAAATATCTTGATATTAGATTCTGGTTTGGGTTAAGATAGCCTTCTGAAAGTAAGGAGACATAATAGCTATCGAACTTCATTGGTTTTATTTCAACGAGAGTTAAGTCAAATGTTTCAGCGCAGTATTCCATTGCGATGATATCGAAATGGTAGAGGTGTCTTGGGACATCCCACCCTGCCCAAAAGGAACCGTATTTATGTGCGTCCCATGACTCTGGGTTTGGTATTGCAATAAGGAGATAACCATCTGAATTTAAAGCTTTTATAAGTGATTTTACAGTTTTTTTCATGTCATGAATATGTTCCAAAACATGAAATAGTGTGATTATATCGAATTTTTTTTCTTTAGGAAGGTCATCAATGGTTTCCTTAACTCTTCCCTTTAGTTTAAGATTTGCCTGAGTTCTTGCTTTAGAATTTGGCTCAATGCCCGACACTTTCCAGCCTTGATGTTTTGCCTCTGCTAATAATGCCCCTGTACCGCATCCATAATCAAGAATTCTTCCTTTTTGATGGAGTCCGGAGAATAGTTTTACTTTTTTCCTAACTGAGTAGTTTCTTACTTTCTGATAGATGAATTGAGTAAGATTTTTAGCCCTGTCTTCATGAGAAAAGTATTCCGGGAAATCATAGTAAGGTGCTACAGATTGTTCATCGGGTCTTGGATTGGTAAAAAGTAAACTGCAGTTGGAGCACTTACAAAGAATGAAGTTTTCCTTGCTTACTGCATGGTCTTTAATCTCCTGTTTATTAAGAAAAAGCCCACTTTTGCAGAGTGGGCATTTATTTAACCTTTCTACCATTTTATCTCCCTAAATAAACAGTTATTATAGATAAATCCGCAGGAGAAACACCACTAATTCTAGAAGCTTGGCCGAGGGTTTCAGGGCGGATTTTGGTCAGTTTTTGTTTTCCTTCATTTGAAAGAGCCGGAATAGCCAAATAGTCAAATTTTAAAGGAATTTGGTAATTTTCCATATTCGATAATTTATCTACCATTTGTTGCTCCTTATCAATATAGCTGTCGTATTTGATTTGAATTTCTGCTTGCTCCAAAACCTCCTGAGAATATTGGGATAAGTATTTATTCAATTCCCCATCCATTGATTGAAGTTCTTTAATTCCAATTTGTGGTCTCTTCAGCAGTTTTTCAGCAGAGATTTTTTCTTTGATAGCAGCTGTATCAATTCCTTCCAGGCCATCATTAAACATCTCTGGCGAAAGTTTTTTTTGCTTAAGATCATTTATTAATCGGGCTGTATCATTTTTTTTGTCCAGCATCTTGTCCAGTCTTTGATCAGATGCCAATCCGATTTGATAGCCAAGTTGTGTGAGCCTCAAATCGGCATTGTCTTGTCGGAGCAGTAATCTGAATTCAGCTCGGGAAGTAAACATTCTATATGGTTCTTCGGTGCCTTTGTTAACCAGATCGTCCACCAACACTCCGATGTAAGCTTCAGATCTTTTTAAAAGCAACGGATCTTTCTCCTGCACCTTTAAACTGGCGTTGATTCCTGCAACCAACCCTTGACAAGCTGCCTCTTCGTATCCCGTTGTTCCGTTTATTTGACCTGCGAAATATAAGTTTTCAATCAACTGTGTTTCCAGGGTTAATTTAAGCTGTGTTGGCGGGAAGTAATCATACTCAATTGCATATCCAGGTCGGAACATTTTAGCATTTTCGAATCCTGGAATTTTTCTCAAGGCTTTGTATTGAATGTCTTCCGGAAGTGAAGTAGAAAATCCATTTACATAAATTTCGACGGTATCCCATCCTTCTGGTTCCACAAAAATTTGATGCCTGTCTCTCTCAGCAAATCGATTGATTTTATCTTCGATAGAAGGGCAATATCTTGGACCCAACCCTTGAATTCTGCCATTAAACATAGGAGATCTGTCAAAACCCTCTTCCAGTGTTGAATGAACATCTTTATTTGTGTAGGTGATCCAGCAAGATCTTTGTTTTTTCAGTGTTTGGGTTTCGTCAGAATAGCTAAACTTTTCAGGATTTTCATCTCCTATTTGCTCTTCCATTTTAGAATAATCAAGGCTTCTTCCATCTACTCTTGGCGGAGTTCCTGTTTTCATTCTTCCGGCTTCAAAACCCAACTCAACGAGTTGTTCTGTGATGCCTTTTGCTGCTGCCTCTCCGGTTCTTCCTCCTCCGAAGTTTTTTTCTCCGATATGGATTTTTCCATTCAGGAAGGTACCATTGGTTAAAACAACACTTTCTGATTCAATTTCAATTCCGATTCCTGTCCTTACTCCTCTTACTCTTCCGTTCTTAACAAGCATTCCGGTAATCATTTCCTGCCAAAAATCAACATTTGGTGTATGTTCGAGTGCTATTCTCCATTCTTCCGCAAATCTCATTCTGTCGCTTTGACATCTCGGAGACCACATAGCAGGCCCCTTAGATCTATTTAGCATCCGGAATTGTATCATTGATTTATCGGATATGATTCCCGACATTCCCCCTATTGCGTCAATCTCTCTTACAATCTGACCTTTGGCGACACCTCCCATTGCTGGATTACATGACATTTGGGCGATTGTGTTCATGTTCATCGTACAAAGAAGGACTGATGAGCCCATCTTAGCTGCTGCATGTGCGGCTTCGCACCCGGCATGACCAGCTCCTACTACGATTACATCATATTTTGGAAACATGATTCTTTTATGTTAGTGTTTCACGTGAAACGTCTAGGGCCCCGATCTGTTTCACGTGAAACATTTAAGTTTTATCAAATAATTCGATTGCAGCCTCTTCCTTGCCACGCATTTCAATAGACTGAGTTTTTGTCTTGTCTTCATAGCCCATTAAGTGGAATAGCCCGTGACTGATGACTCTGCTCAATTCTATTTCTTCAGTAAGGCTCAGTTGCTTTGCGTTATCTCTAACTCTGTCGACACTTATGAATATATCTCCTTCGATTATTCCTTCTTCTTCTGAATTGTCAAAAGTGATAATATCAGTAAGTGTATCGTGGTCTAAATAATCGAGATTCATCTTGTGCA
>VFKK01000329.1 GCA_009885605.1 Cyclobacteriaceae bacterium
AAACTCAAAATTTGAATTTTGAATTTGAAATTCATTTTGAGCGGGAAACGAGGCTCGAACTCGCGACCTATAGCTTGGAAGGCTATCGCTCTACCAACTGAGCTACTCCCGCTTGTAATTTCCGAGATTGTGAGATCCCTGATTTTCAAATCACTTTCCCGGATGGTGACCGAAAAGGACACTTTTACTAGTTTCCGGCAAGCCGGATTTTTTTAGCCCTGCAAAATTAGAAAAAAAATTTCGCATTACGGCAATTGTGGGGGAAACAGGATTCGAACCTGTGAAGACATAAGTCAACGGATTTACAGTCCGTCCCAGTTGGCCGCTTTGGTATTCCCCCAACTGCATCAAAATTTCGAGCTTTTTCTCCAGCTTGTGATCTTAACGGATGGCAAAATTATAGCCTTTTCTGAAAGATTCAAAACATGGATTTTAAATTTGAGAATAAATTCCCTTCTTTCTCCTCAACGAATTCAAAATCAATCTCTTAATTTTCATCCTTCAATGTCTCCATGAAATATGAAAAGTAATTTTTCAAATCCGAATCAGTTTCGTGGCTGGCTGATTCGGTTATTTTTTTTACAACTTCTTGATCATCTGAAAAGCCCAAAAGTGCCTGGAATGCTCCCAATCGAATGAATTTTTTTGAATCGTTCCTCATTATACCTAGTAAATACTCCACGGCTCTGCCTTTTCCTTCTTCCGGAAATCTGCTAAAGTACTCGCTGTAGTAACCCAGGAAAAAATAATATCCTTCCCCTGATAATTTTTCTATTTTTTTCTGAAACCAATCCCCCTTCCCCGCCACAGGTGTGGTGATGTAATAATCAGCCACCGGGATCACCATCCTAAAATTATCCTCAGCTGCAAATCTTTCTACCAATTCGGGACTGACTTTCGGATCTGTGGCACTCATCAATCCCATCAGGGCTGATCCCGCAATTAGGTAAGATGAATCATTGACCATTCTCAAAAATGAGGAATGGTATTTATCTGCATTAAAATCTGCCAATACATCAATCGCTCCTGCTTTGACGGAATTTCTGATGTCTGATTCCGCAATCCGGTATACCTTTTCCTCTAACTCTGAGTTTGATCCCAGCATTTCCGGATTCCCTTGCAAGTATGCCAAAGCAGACTCTCTCACTGACCAAAACTTATCTTCCAAGGCTATCGGAATAATTACCCTCAATTCTTCTTTTGCTTCCCAGGCGACCAAACTATCAAGTGCTTCATACCTCGCAATTCCAAGTTGGGATTGATTAAACTGCTTAAGCATTTTCTTTGGGGTACTTTCCAATGAAATTTTGGCAAGAAGATCTTTGGCTTCGTCGATGTAGACCAGATCGACCGGAGTATTATTTTCCAGTGCAAATTGCTGGAAGGCTCTTTCCACCAGCAAAGTCTTTGATTTCCTTGTTTCTCCTTCGTACCAACTGATTTCTACGGGGAGTTTAAAAAGTGGGGTTTTAGCTAAATCCTGCATCTGATATGCAGAAATCAGGACGTTTCCAGGCTGAGAATAATCAGCTTCGAAATACAACTCAGGATGCCCTTTGTCCAAAAACCATTGATTGAAAAACCAATTCAAATCTTCTCCACTTACTTTTTCAAAGGCAAGTCGCAAATCATGAACTTCGACACTTTGAAATGCATGAGTTTTCAGATATAGGTTAAGCCCTTCAAAGAACTTCTCATCACCTAAGAATTCACGAAGCATATGCAGAATAACTCCGCCTTTTGAGTAGCTATGTGAGTCAAACATATCCTCAGAATCCCCATAAAAGAAGCGGATCAAATCGACTTGCTTACTCTCAGATTCTTCAAAATAGGTTTCCGTTTCTGTCACCAACTTTAGCTTAGCTTCATCCCGACCATATTTGTATTCATTCCAAAGAAATTCGCTGTAATTCGCGAAAGCTTCATTTAATGTCAGGTTTGACCAGGATTCTGTGGTGACATAATCTCCAAACCACTGATGAAACAGCTCGTGAGCAATGATATAATCCCACTCAGAATCGATCGCTTCCCTCTCAGTAAGCCTCAATTCCTCCATAAAAATCGAAGCAGTCGTGTTTTCCATTGCTCCTGACACAAAGTCCCTAACCACGATCTGGTCGTATTTTGGCCATGGATATTTTACCCCGAGCAGATCTGAGAAAAATCCGACCATATCAGGCGTATTCTTAAAGACTTTTGCAGCTCCTTTTTCATATCCCTTTTCAACATAATAGCCCAAAGGAATATCTTTCCAGCTCGACTCTACTTTTCCAAAATTCCCAATAGCAATAGCTGCCAAATACGGCGCTTGTGGAAGTTTCATTTCCCAATGATCTTTTCTAAGGCCATTTCCAAATTTCTCCTGTTTGATCAATTCCCCATTGCTGATCGAAATCATCGAATCGGGAACCGTCAGCTTGAATACCTGGGTGAATCGCTCGTTGGGTTTGTCGATGGTAGGAAACCACTTCGAATTGTGCTCCGTTTCTCCCTGAGTCCAGATCATGGTGGGCTTACCCGGAATGGTATCCAATGGATCGATAAAATACAAACCTTTAGTATCTGAAATTGCCGAATTTCCATTTCCGGCGTTTTTCTCAGGGAAAGCTGTATAATCAAACTCGATCTGAATCGTATCAGCTCTTGAATATTCTTTTGGTAAATAAATCGTGATTTGCTGCTCATTGTATCTGTAAGCCAAAGAGCTCTGTGTTGATTTTTCAACAAGTTTGATTTCTTTCAATTCAAAATCCTGAGCATCAAGGATGAGAACTTTTTGAGGGTCAAAAAATGGCTTCAATGTCAACTTAGTGTGGCCAATTACTGCCTGTCTTTCCCAATCAAAAGCTAAATCCAACTCGGTGTGCAACAAGTCAAAATCCCTTTTTGCAGACGCCCTGTAATCAGCGATTTCATTTTCTTTTTTAGCAATCAAGTTTAGAATTGCTAAAGAGTCTAAGTCGTCATCTTCTTCAGGCAATGTTAATTCTTCTTCGGCCTGGGGTTCAGTTTCAGTCACCTGGTTTGTCTTACATGACCAAACAGTAATCAAAAGAAATAAAAACAAAATCCAATTTGACTTTTTCGAGATTCGGGTTCTTTGGGTAATCATTTGTTTTATAGTAGAGAGGAATCCACTCAGAGTGATTCGTATATTGGAGGCCAAATTAGCAGGAATGTTTTCAGTTACCATCCAAAACAAGACGTATTCGGTAGAAAATGCCGATCAAAATATTCAAGTGAACGGTAAAACGATGGATTGGGATCTCAAATGGATCTCAGACCGTAAAATTCATTTGATCTTTGAAAATAAATCCATCGAGGCAGAATTGATTTCTTTTGACAAAGAATCCAAAACAATCCAAATTCGACTCGGAGATAAAGTCTCTACTTTATCAATCAAAGACCGGTTCGATATTTTGCTGGAGCAGCTTGGAATGAATAATAACAATGCCGGCGCACTAAAAGAGATTAAAGCACCAATGCCGGGATTGATCCTGGACCTCAAAGTGAAGCCGGGTGATGAAGTCAAAAAAGGCGATGTGGTATTGATTCTTGAAGCGATGAAAATGGAAAATAGTATCAAATCCCCGGGCGATGGGGTGGTGAAAGCTGTTAAAATTACTTTGAAGCAGAGCGTCGAAAAAAATCAAGTTTTGATCCAGTTTTGATTTTTTGGTCTAGCATTATGAGTTGAACAAATTATATTTGCCGAGTTATTTTGACTTTACCAGATTGATTTCGGGTACACCTTCCTTAAAAACCAGACATGAAATACAAACGAATACTACTCAAACTCAGCGGAGAGTCACTAATGGGTGAAAAAAACTACGGCATCGACCCAAACATGCTCCAGCAATACACCAATGAAATCCGAAAAGTGAAGGAGATGGGCGTGGAAGTAGCAATTGTAATTGGAGGAGGTAATATTTTCAGGGGAGTTCAGGCAGAAAAGTCAGGAATTGATCGTGTTCAGGGAGATTACATGGGGATGCTGGCAACATTGATCAATGCTATGGCTCTTCAAAGTGCTCTCGAGCAAGGCGGAATGTACACCAGACTAATGTCTGGTATTAAAATCGAAAGTGTTTGCGAACCTTTCATCAGAAGAAGGGCAATCCGCCACCTGGAAAAAGGCCGTATCGTAATTTTTGGAGCTGGAATAGGCAATCCCTATTTCACCACAGATTCTACTGCGAGCTTACGGGCAATTGAAGTGGAAGCTGAAGTAGTTTTGAAAGGAACAAGAGTAGACGGAGTATATACTGCAGATCCTGAAAAGGACAAAACAGCAACAAAATATCACACAATTTCATTCCAGGAAGTGTATGAGAAAAACCTCAATGTCATGGACATGACGGCTTTCACGCTTTGCCAGGAAAACAATTTACCCATCATCGTATTTGATATGAACAAGTTGGGTAACCTGAGCAAATTGGTTCAGGGGGAAGAAATCGGAACATTGATTACCGGATAATTTAAGTTTATACCCATGGAAGAAATCGAATTATTCTTAGACGAGGCCAAAGAATTGATGCAAAAAGCTGTGGATCATACCTCATCTGAGCTTATAAGAATAAGGGCTGGAAAAGCAATGCCTACTATGCTGGACGGAATCATGGTCCAATATTATGGATCTCCAACTCCACTCAATCAGGTTTCGTCAGTGACCACTCCGGATGCGCGAACCTTGGCTATCAAACCCTTTGAGAGAAAAACCATCAGTGACATTGAGAAAGCAATCATCAATTCCGACCTGGGTCTATCTCCACAAAACAACGGTGAAATCATCATCCTGACGATACCAATGCTGACCGAAGAAAGAAGAATCACCTTGGTGAAGCAATCAAAAAATGAATGCGAAACCGGTAAAATATCCATCCGAACCGTCAGAAAAGACATCATGGATTCTCTGAAAAAATTGCAAAAAGACGGGGCCGCTGAGGATGATATCAAACGGGCAGAAGACGTCGTCCAGAAATTGACAGATCAGTATTCCACCAAAATAGATGAGATCCTCTCCAAAAAAGAAATTGACATCATGAAAGTCTGACAGATTTTAAAAACCCGACCATCCAGTCGGGTTTTATTTTTTAATCAGCGGTTATATTGAGGAAAGTGGCGATGCCAAATCTTACTCCTCCTCTCAGGAAATCCTCATTCTCAAATCCAGCGCCCATTTCCACTCTGAAAATCCGGAAGAGATTATCCAACGAATATCCAACTTCCCAATAGTGAGGAGAGTTTTCAGTTTTCAGATAATTGAAAAACAGATTTTCCCTAACTCCTGAAAATCTCAACATAGGCAATTGGGTCAGGAGGAATTTCCGAAACTGGTAATGGATTATACTTGAAACATAAGAAGTATTGGTGCTGTACTTATAATAATCCATGAATCGGTAATTGGACGCCGGGCCGAAGTTGGAAAAGATGGTTCGGTTACCTCCGAAATGCTGATAATCTTGAAAATAGACCCGATCATTGGATAGAAATGTTCCTGCCGAAATATTGAAGTCCAACTTACCGCTCACTCCGAAACTGTAGCTATGCTCTAAGCCAATTTTTAAATGATCAAAATCAGCCGAGGTGGTGGAATTCATCAAACCTCCGAAAGCTTTGTCATAATTCAGGGTAATCAATGGTGAACGATCAGTAATTGGATATTTTCTTCCATCCCGGATTCCATATCGAATACCCGGTCTCCACTCGATTGAGGTACTAAGTTTGAGGATTTCATGATTTGAAAAGGACTCACCCCCGGTTTCTACATTTTCCGGTTTGTTGGTAGAGAAAACTCTTTCAGGCTTATTGTAAAAACTGAAATCAGAATTGTTAAAAAGCTCTCTTCGCTCCGCATAGGTCATGTTGATTCGATAGGTAAACCCATAATTCACCCGGTGTGACCAATAAGCCCTGACAAAATCCTGCTCGTACAGCTTCATGTAATTTTGTCTCAGAAGTAAGGAATAGAGAGCATTGACCTGTTCATTGATCGGATTTCCTCCATTAAACTGGTAAATAAATCGCCCGCCTTCCAAGCCATAAGTGGTCCCGCTTGTTGGAAGTGTAGTAGACCAGCGGAAATCAACTTTTCCATAAAATCGATCGCTCGAAAATCCATATCGTAATTCCGGCTCAATATTGAAACTCTTCTTTTGGACAGACACACTGTCAGCAAGCTTGGTTTCCTGATATTTTCTGTAAAAAAGTCCCATACCCACTTTCCAGCCTTCCACGGTATTGAAAGAAACCTTGGTCCAGTTTTGCTTAAATCCAATCGAAACACCTTTCCCAAAACTGTAGGAAGAGCCATTCATGAAATCAAGTGGGTTGAATTTGCTTCTGGCTTTTTTGGCAATCGAATCCACTTCGCTCAATTTGGAAACCTCCACCGTCGCAAGGCTATCATCACGATCGTATCCCTGAATTTCCAGCGAGGTTAAAGGAACTGGTCTGATACTTTCCCAATAGCTCAAATCACGCTTTTTTGCCATCGAATCGATTGAATAATAGCGTTCAGAAATGACATCAGGTTGACTTTGTTCTTTGAGCGATTCCTTTTCATATTCATTAAGGAGCTTTCGATATTCCTTTCGTGTAGTAGGCTGTTCTTTTGAAAGCTGCTCCAGAGCAGAAGTTGTTTTATCAAATTTGGCTACTGCCTCAGGTACATCCTGAACTTTTTCATCTATGATTTCTGGCACAAATGCCAGATCAGGATTTAAAGTCACTTCGTATTCACGGGTGGATGCCAAATATTTAAACTCTCCTTCAAAGCCAAAAAACTTACCCCCAAATCGATAAATGTGAGTCAGAGGCATCCATACATTTTCCGCAACCGGTGCATATTGTTGAGTTGCCTGAATTTGGAATCCCATCAGGGAAGTCTGGAGATTCAGACTGTGAATAGCCCAAAGGTCTTCGATGATATATATGTATCCTTCAAATACCCGCTCCCCTCTTGATCTGGGAGTGACTTTGATTTTGCTGACCATGACATTTTGATCAAAAAAGCTCCCTTCGTAATTGAACTTATAGTATTGGAAAGCTTGCCTGGAAAGCGGGGAAATGATCTCGTTGATTTTTTCCTGGTAAAAAGTAGTCTGGATATAAGGAGCAGGCGAAGTGGATTGATTGTCGCCGTTGGTCCTGATGGAGATCACTTTCTCCTCGACTTTATTGGGCTGAGTGAAAGTGATTCTGGAAACTGATTCCGAGGTATATGCCTCATTCAATTTCAATCCCTCTTTCTCGAGCGTTTTCTTCATAAAAAATGGAGCATCTGTAAGGCTGCCTGTACCCTTCAGATAAACTGTCATGCTATATTTCTGAAGTTGTAATCGATGGTACTTTGCTTTTGCAATTGCCTTCCTCATGATTGTCAGTGCCGGATCCTCGGCTCCAGCCCTTACTTCCACTTCATTCAGAGTATAAACTTGAGGTTCAAGGTTGAAATTCAAATCTACCCATTGATCCGTAATTACAACTGTCTCTAATATTGATTTGTAACCCAAGTATTGAACCAATACGTCATATACACCCTGCTTCAATCGAAACTCATACGCTCCATCCTGATTGGTGGGAACCCCGTCTCCAAGATTTCTTACGTAAACCGATGCATAAGGAAGTACTTCTCCTTCGGTGGTTTTGACGATTCCCCGGATTCCCTGAGCGATGCTTTGAGTTGAAAAAATAATGGAAAAACATCCAATTAACATCACTCCAAATAGCACTTTAATTACTTGTTTTCCCATAAAAGTTGGTTATCTGAATGCGAAGATAAACTGAATCAAAATAAGGGTATTTCCACCTTAATTCAGTTAATTAAAAGATTATTCACATGTTTAAAAAAGATATTATTGTAATAAGAGTGGAGATGCTAAATTTACAATTCAAAGATATTTCTGAAATGAATAAGAAAGAAAATGATGCGGCTTAGTAAGATTGTATATTTCGTACTTGGCATAAGTATTTCACTCACTTCTTGTCAAAAATCAGAGGCAAATAAACAGAATACACTTTTTCAAAAAATTGATTCATCCCAGTCAGGGTTGACTTTTAGGAATGACCTTTTGTTTGATGAGAAGTTTAACATTTTCACCTACAGAAACTTTTATAACGGTGGTGGTGTAGCTCTTGGAGATGTTAATGGCGACGGTCTTTTAGACATTTATCTCAGTTCAAACATGGGACAAAATAAGTTGTACATCAATGAAGGTGATTTCAAATTCAAAGATGTAACAGATGAGTCCGGAGTGGGGGGAACCCGTGCTTGGAGTACAGGTGTGTCTATGGCTGATGTCAATGGTGATGGTTTTTTGGATATATATGTTTGTAATTCTGGAGATATTCAGGGAGACAATAAACAAAATGAATTATTTGTAAACAAAGGAGATGGTACATTCACTGAGATGGCAGAAGCTTACGGATTGGCAGATAAGGGATATTCAACTCATGCGGCTTTCTTCGATTATGACAATGACGGAGATCTGGACGTCTATCTTTTGAACAACAGTTACCAGGCCATCGGTAGCTTCAACAAGATGCAGAATGAAAGACCAAAAAGAGATCCAGTTGGTGGAGACAAACTATTTAGAAATGATGGGCAGAAATTCATCGATGTTTCGGAGCAGGCAGGAATTTACGGAAGTGTCATAGGTTTTGGTTTGGGCGTTACTATTGGTGACGTCAACAGAGACGGCTGGATGGATATTTTCATTTCAAATGACTTTTTTGAAAGAGATTACCTCTACATCAATAATCAGGACGGTACCTTTACCGAATCGCTGGAATCAGCAATGCGATCCATCAGCGCGGCTTCAATGGGTGCAGACATCGCTGACATAAATGGAGATGGTTTGTTAGATATTTTCGTGACTGATATGCTACCGGAATCACAAAGGAGACTCAAGCAAGTGACGACCTTCGAAAATTGGGACAAATTCCAGTTCAACAAAACTCATGGCTATCATTATCAATATTCCCGTAATATGCTCCATGTGAATAATGGAGACGGGACTTTTAGCGAAATGGGTCGACTGGCTAACGTAGAAGCAACCGACTGGAGCTGGGGAGCCTTGATATTTGATATGGATAATGATGGTCTAAAAGATCTTTTTGTGTCCAATGGTATTTATCAGGACCTTACCGATCTAGATTATTTGAATTTCATAGACAATGATGAAACCAAGAGAAAAATCATTTCACAGAATGGAGTGAATTACAAAGCATTGGTAGATCCTATTCCTATTAATCCAATATCCAATTATGCATTCAAAAACAAAGGAGATCTTGTATTTGAAAATGTCATTCATGAATGGGGAATGGGTGATCCCGTTCATTCTAACGGTTCTGCATATGGAGACCTGAACAATGACGGCGCGATGGATCTTGTTATCAACAATGTCAATAATGAGGTTTTTGTTTTCAAAAATAGGAGTAGAGAGTTCAATCCTGGAAATCATTTTTTGAAAATCCAGTTGGAAGGAAAAGATAGAAATACAGCAGCCATAGGCACTCAGGTGATGCTTTTTGCAAGTGGGAATATATTTTATCAGGAAAACATGCCTAATAGAGGTTTCCAGTCATCAGTCGATCCAAGACTCAATTTTGGATTAGGTGCAGTCGAAAATATTGACGAAGTACAGGTCAGGTGGCCGGATGGGAAAGTAACTATTCTCAAAGAAATTTTGCCTGATCAAACAGTGATTTTGAAGTGGAAAGAAGCGACCGATCCTTCACCTGATTTCAAGTTTTTTGAGGAGCCGGAGTCCCAGATATTTACCAAAGTAGAGGCCACCAAAATTTTAGATTTTGTACATGAGGAAAACAACTTCGTGGATTTTGACAGGGACCGTCTGACTTATCACATGCTCTCAACCGAAGGGCCTGCTTTCGCCAAAGCGGATGTTAATGGAGATGGATTGGAAGACCTATTTTTCGGAGGAGCAAAAGGCTTTGCAGGACAGCTATTTATACAAAGACAAAATGGAACTTTCCAAAATGTAACCCCTGATGTTTTTGAAACTGACAAGATTTCGGAGGATACTGATGCTGTGTTTTTTGATTCCAATGCAGATGGGTTTCTTGATCTTTTTGTCTCATCCGGTGGAAATGAATCAGGTTTTGGTTCACCGGATTTGGCCGATAGGTTGTATCTGAACGATGGTAAAGGGGGATTCAAGAAAGCCGAGAATAACGGCTTGTCCGGTCTCACAAACAGTACTTCGGTAGTAAAAATTTTAGATGTAAACTCAGATGGTTATCTGGACCTATTTGTTGGGTCGCGCGTTGTTCCATTTGCCTACGGGGTAAGACCAAATAGTTTCATTCTTGTCAATGATGGCACAGGGAATTTCCATGATAACACAGCTCAAGTGGCTCCGGGGCTGAAAGAAGTCGGAATGGTGACCGATGCTGAGGTAGTAGATTATGATGGAGATGGCAATCAAGATTTGGTGTTGATTGGTGAATGGATGGCACCAACTTTTTTTAGAAATACAGGAGTCAAATTTGAGAAAATCGAAATGCCCGAAATGGAGTCCTATAAAGGTTGGTATCAGGCCATTGAGGTTGGAGATTTCAATAAAGACGGCAAGCCGGATTTTGTTTTAGGTAATCATGGATTGAACACCAGATTCAAAGCCACGAGTGATAATCCAGTTAGGATGTTTGTTAATGATTTTGATCAAAATGGGTCAATCGAGCACCTATTTGCCCAAAAGGAAGGGGAAAAACATATTCCGTATACATTGAAGCATGACCTGGAACGGCAGATTCCTTCCATAAAAAAACGCTTCCTGAAATACAGTGCTTACAATGACAAATATTTGGAAGAGATATTCAGTCCTAAGGAAATGGAAAACTCCATTATTCATGAAGTAAATTACCTGTCTTCATCAATTTTGATAAACCAGGGTAATGGCAAGTTTCAAGTTACAGCATTACCTCGAATGACACAGCGATCCTGGATGTATACTGTATTGATTACAGATGTGAATGCTGATGGCGTGGAGGATTTGGTGATGGGAGGAAACTTGAGAGGAGCAAAACCTGAAGTCGGACAGTATGATGCCTCTTACGGAGAAGTGTTGATTGGAAAAGGAGATGGTACCTTTGAGTATATGCCCAATAGAGAACATGGATTGAAACTGGATGGAGATATCAGGGACCTGCATAGCTTGGAAATCAAAGGTCAAAGAATGTTGCAGGTAGTAAGGAATAATGCAGCAGTGGAATTTTGGAAATATTAGCTCAATTATGGTTGTGGCGATTTAGATTTGGTGATCATCAATACCTCCAATTCAGCATCATTCTTCGCTAACACCAACCATTTTTTGGTTCCTACCGACACCACTTCAATTACTTTGATGTCACCTTTAATTTTCAAGCCATTTTCCTTGTCTACTTTAAAAGAACCACTGGCATCTCCTTTCAGTATAAGTCCCCAACTCCCTTGATAGGCCCCATAATAAGGGGCTACAGGTGTTTTGTTCCCTCCTAAAATCAAGTCCAAATATCCATCCTGATCAATATCGTCAACTGCAATCGCCTCAATTGGTGAGAACTGTGCTTCAGATGGAAGCGCTTGGGGTCTGAATCTCCTACCATCCTGATTGTAGAGTATCAAGGATTCGAATTGATGGGCTTCCAAGACGGAAGCATCTTTTGTCTCGAAATTGTAGAATACTTCTTCAATTGTTTTGCCTGAAAAATCACTGTAGCGCACAAAGTCTTTTTTGAGTGTCGGGATTTGTTTAGAGAGTTCATCTTTCGTCGCAACCGTGTAATTTTTTCCGTCCACGGGAAGGGAAATAATCTGTTCCACACTTCCGTTTTGGTCAAAATCTTTTACCATCATTTTGACAGGATATTCCTTAGAAGGTTTCAATCGGTTATTCAATCCCAAATTACCAATCACCAGATCCGGGAAACCATCTCCATTGAAGTCTTCAACGGCGAGGGAATTCCACCAACCTGTTGATTTTTCTAATCCAAAGGCTGAAGTTTCGTTGCTCAGCTTTCCGTTTTTATTCATGAAAATTGTGAGGGGCATCCATTCTCCTACGACAACCAAATCCATTTGCCCATCAAGATCTATATCTGTCCATGCAGCATCTTTGACCATGCCTACATATTCCAAATCCGGAGCGATTTGCTTGGTAATATCCTCATATCGATTGCCTCCCAAATTTCTTAGCAAGTAGCTCCTCGGATTTTGACCATATTTTCCGGCAATATTCCTTCCTCCGACCATCAAATCTTCTAAACCGTCATTGTCAAAATCAAGTGCCAAAACAACTGACACTTGAGTATTTTTTTCCAATGGAAGATTTATGCTTTGTAGAAATTCTCCTTTCCCGTTATTGAGATAGATTTTTGTTTGTCCCTTGATATGATCAGATTCAGGTGTATTTCCTCCCCTTCCAACCAACAAATCCATAAAACCGTCTTGGTTGCTATCAAAAAAAATGGCGTACGTATCTTCTAAGGTGGCATCCTCTTCAAAAAGAGACTGATTCAGCTGATGGAACTTACCCTCCTTACTTTGAATAAATAATGCCCCTTCCTGTCCTGAAGCACCACCTACAAAGATATCATCTCTTCCATCTCCATTCACATCTCCTTTTGCCAATGCAGGGCCTTCTTGGGACAATTTATGCGGAAGTAAGGGTTCCAGATTAAAGTCATTGTAATTGTTTTCAAAGTGTTGAAAACCCAATCCTGTCATATCATTGTCAAGTCCTCTTAGTAATGAATTTTTGACTGGCTGAGCAAAACTATGAGTAGTCAAAGCTTTAGATTCCTCAACTGTAAGAGTCTTGTTGATAAAGATATTTTTTAGATTTTCACTTTTGCCACTTGGCCAAATAATCTTCAGAGAATCTAAAATCGTGATTTTCCCCAAGCCTAAGTGAATTTCAGGAGCAGTCGATGACTGAAAACCACGGCTATTGAAGTTTTCCTGGACGATGACATTGTTGTTGCTATATGCTTCAACCCTGCTTCCAATCCCAAATTTATTACCCCCCAGACCCTCGAACCTGATTTTTAAATAATTATTTTTTAGGGTGTCAGATAGTTGAGATAGCCTGTTTTCAAAGATCCCTGCTTGTCCATTGATGTTGTTGACTATTAAATCCAAGTCTCCATCATTATCCAAGTCAGTATAAACAGCACCATTGGAGATACTTTTTTTAGTAATTCCCCAATTACGGCTCACATTTTCGAATGTCAAATCTCCCCTATTTTTGAAAAAAAAATTTGTAACATCTCCAGGAGGCATTTTTTCGGACAGCTTCAAGTCGCTGATATCAGGTCTGCTTTGCAATCCGTTTTTCAATTCGGGATTGGAGATGAAATTGATGTAATCCAAATCATTGGGTCTTCGCACAATCCCATTAGAAATGAAAATATCCTTCCAGCCATCATTATCAAAATCAGCTATTAAGGAGGCCCAACTCCAATCGGTTGCATATACTCCTGAAAACTGTCCAATCTCCGAAAAAGTACCATTTGTATTGTTTAATTGAAGGCAGTTTCTAGAAACCTGTCTTTCAAACCCAAAACTGAGCTTGAGTTGGTAGATTTCATCGCTGTCTTCGCCTGCTGACATTTTTTGGATCACTTCATCTTTGGCCAACATGTCCAAGGTGATAAAATCTATCCACCCATCATTGTTGAAATCGGCAAAATCACTGCCCATCGAAAACCTGCTGCTGTAATTGATCCCAGATGAAATCTGTTCTTGAAAAGTGCCATCGGACTGATTGAGGTAGAGATAATCATTTTCATTAAAGTCATTGGAAACGTAAATATCAGGCCAGCCATCGTTGTTGATGTCCGTTATTCCAATTCCCAATCCATATCCGATTTGACTGGAGAATATCCTCGCTTCATTCGTGATCCATGTAAATTTTTTTTCCCCCTCATCAAGATTATTTTTGTACAATCTGTCCCCTGCCAATCCATTATCAATATGTCTCAGAGAAGCTCTGCCATAGCTTTTTTCTGTGTGGACGGCATGATTGAGTAAATACATATCTAGGTCTCCATCTCTGTCATAATCAAAAAATGCTGCATGGGTGCTAAATCCCTGAAAATCCAAGCCATATTCGGCAGCACTTTCTGTGAAAGTCAAATCACCATTGTTGATATACAACTCGTTTTTCCCAACAATTCCTTTCCAGTTCCCTAGTCTGCAGAGATAAATATCAAGCAGCCCGTCTCCATTGATATCGACCATGCTGACACCGGTTTTCCAGGAGCCAGGAGATTCCAAACCAGCACTTGTCGAAATGTCCTCAAAAATCATTTCTCCTTTATTCAAAAAAAGCTTATTTGGGCCTTGATTGGCAGAAAAATAAATATCAACAAGTCCATCATTATTGATATCGCCAACAGCAACACCTCCTCCATTATAAAAATAAAGGTATTCAATAATATTAAATTCCTCCGTTTCGGTCAAAGTATTGATAAAATCAATGCCTGTTTTTTGGGGGGGAAGACTTACAAAAAGTGGTTCTTTTTGTTGTAAATCAGATTTTTGGGAACATGAAATCAGGATGAACAGCGGAAAAAACAAAAATGGCAAAGGGGCATATTTCATCTGAATGGTTTTTCAAAAATTCAATCCTTTTCGGGTCAATTCGTAGGCGCTTGCTCTTGGGATTGGCTTTTTTCAAATTCTTCTTTGAGTCTTTTTTCAACCTTCATATCAGTAAAAATTGCTTGAACAAACTGATCATCTTTTATAAAAAGGTTAATTCTTCGCTTTCCATCCATTCTATAATAAATTTTTCCTTGGTACGGATCATTTACAACCTTAAAATCACCGCCATAGATCGATTTATAACTTTCCAAAATTTTTGGTAACAATACTGAGGAAGAGTATTCCTTGTTCCAAGGAGCCCATGAATCATAGGTATAAGTAACCGGCATTTCATAAATATTTTTTTTGATAAACGTGGGGAAAAACCGCATGCTCACATCACCATCATACATACCTAAAATTTTATGCTCAACACTAGTAGTGCCGCCAGGACCCTGAGTTATTTTTTGCTGACTATTTAATTCCGTGCACTGGTCAAAAAAATCCTTTTGAGGCATACCTAAATAAAACCCTAAAAAAAGACTATCTGATTTAGTTAAATCCTTATCAAGGGAGTTAAATACAGGGGAGTTGCAACCTTGTATGGTAATACTAAAAATAAGTAGAGCAAGAATTGGTAGGAAAATACGCATACTGATTTTTCTTTTTATTAAGACGAAAGTTAATGATTCTTTGATGAAATTCATTTAGAAAAGTCTTAACACCTCCAAGTTGTTTCTCATATTTTTTTTGAATTTGGGGATTCGCCACCTTTAAAAACCTACCATATTTTTAAAAGTAAATAAAAGCATTTGTGATTATCCGCAATCCTACCAGTGTACCAGTGTCTCAATAGAAGTTTTAACCACTACGGATAATCGCTCTCAGACGGCAGTCCACAGCTCACTTAATTGAACTTCAAATAGCATTTTCTTTGGTTACTGGTGTCATTGCGGATAATCATTAAAAAAAATATTCTGTCGCCCGAATAAAATTGCGAAAAAAAAGCAAACAACCTCTCCATATGTTCAATTTAGGGCTATTTTTCTTTTTTTTACCTTCCCTTTTTTCCAGATTGAATATGTCCAGTTGTACAATTCCAATATCTCATTCTTTTTTTTAGAAGCGCTGGAGAGCAGATGATCGAAACTAGGCAGACGTAAGAGATCATGTTGGCAATCAAGACGATCCAACTCTGTGTTTGGATCCTCTCCCGGATGTCCGAGAAAAAGCCTCCCTCTACGTTTTGTTTGAGTTTCTTGAAGAACGGCTCGATTTTCCAGCGATTTTCTAAAAAATATAAATTTATTTTAAAGTGAAAGTTGAACTGATTGCTTGAAATCTCAGTAAGACTCCGACAGAAGGGTATTGTGAAAATCGGGCTTTTGTTTACTAGCAATCTGATATCTTCCTCTTTCATTCATTGGTTGACACAATAAATTTTGGGCTCCGTCCATTTCTGATAGACCTCAAAGTTGACATATCCTTAGTCTTATACATTAATTGCCCTTGAGCTGGTTAACAGCCATCCAAGAAAATCCTTGTTTTTTGCTAGCCGTATTTATCCCGATCAATTAATGCATAAGGTTGCCAAGGGAGTGGAGGGTATGAACCTTCAATATGACTCTTTTTGCCGCCTACGCTTTTACGCAGCTCTTTTAAAAAGATACATGAACCCCAATTCCTTAAAATACCGACCCAAAATCAATTTTGAGTCGGTTTAATATTACTCTATTCACGAATTTTTAAAAAGTCCCCTATTATCTTAATACTATTTAACTCTGTAAAAAGAATTAATGGATTACTCCTACCAGTTAATAAGGCAAAACTTGAATCTTATAAATAAATTAAAAGTCATAATTTTAGTTTTATTCTCCTAAATCAAATCACTTAACCCAAAATATTAATTTTGAAACGTCAGATATTCTTACTCATATTTTCTGCATTATTTTTTTTCTCTTGCTCCAAACAAGAGTCCGAGGAAACCAACCTCTTTGAATTGATTGATAAAAACTGGACTGGT
>VFKK01000348.1 GCA_009885605.1 Cyclobacteriaceae bacterium
TCAGCCATGTACTCACAAATATTTTTCAGGTTGTTGAAAGGCGCTTCGTCACCCGCAAACTGGGCGAGAAAAATGGCCGGTCCCTTAATTGTTTTCATTTGTTTATAATTTGGTTTTAATGGTCAGATGGAATCTCGCATGGCCCAGAATAATCCCTCTGTGTGTCGGAGGAGTCATGCTCGATTTCATCTTGAATTTTGGGTTTGAATGAATTAGGTTTTTGAGATTATTTTTCCACTACAAAAGGTGTCCATTTAATATCGGAAGCGGTGCTCTTTAACACATGATCAATAAAAGCCATGCCACGAATACCGTCTTCTACACCCGGATAGTCCTGCCATTCTTTTTTCGGAGTTTCACCTGCGTGCTCTGCAAAAATACATCTTGCAAAATTTCGATATAGGTTGGCAAATGCCTCGATGTATCCTTCCGGATGTCCGGCAGGTGTCCGTGTATTTTCCTGGGCAAGCGATCCCAAATAGCCCGTCCCTGCCCGGAAAATCTGTGCAGGCTGACCAGGAAAGCGGACCGTAAGCGAATTGTTGAGTTCCTGCTCCCATTCTAATCCGCCCTTTTCTCCGTAAACACGAACTTTCAGGTTGTTTTCGCAGCCGGTATCTGTTTGAGAAGCCATCAGAACTCCGGAGGCACCATTTTCGAAGCGGAGCAAAACTACCCCGTCATCGTCGATTGGGCGGCCTTCTATTTTGATATACAGGTCAGCACAAAGGTGCGAAACCTTTTCTCCCGTGATATATTCTGCCATGTGGAAAGCATGAGTACCAATGTCGCCCATACAACCTGCCAGCCCGTTTCTGTTTGGATCAGTTCTCCATTCGGCCTGTTTGTTGTTTTCTGTCTCCAGAAGTTTGTAAAGCCAGCCCTGAGGATATTCCACATAAACTTTTCTCACTTTCCCGATTTGGCCCTCAGCGATCATCTGCTTGGCTTGCTTGATCATGGGATAGCCGGAATAAGTATGCGTCAGCAAAAATAGCTTATCTGATTTTTTTACTTCGTGGTAAAGCGCTTTTGCTTCCGTATAATTCAACGTCAGGGGCTTGTCCAGCGCGACATGAAAACCGTGTTTCAATGCTTTGACAGTCGGGTCAAAATGGAAGTTGTTTGGGGTAACGATCACGACTACATCGATGCGCTCAGATTCTGGAAGCTCCATCTCCCTGGCAAACATCTCGTCGTAGCTCCCATAAACCCTCTTCGGGTCGAGCATGAGTTCTTCTCCGCGCTTTTTGGATTTTTCCGGATTAGAGCTGAAGGCGCCAGCGACCAATTCATACATGCCGTCCATGAGCGCACCGTTTAAGTGGATGGCTCCGATAAATGATCCGGGGCCTCCGCCGATCAGACCGATTTTTAGTTTTTTGGGTGTTGACATAAGCCAAATAAGCTTTTAATTCTTTTATACTCTTTGAAATAATTGATTCTAATTGAAAATTCCTCCGTTCTTCGATTGATCAGGGAGAAAAATTGATCAGCAGCTTTATCCCGTTATAAGTGGCTATTGGAAAATATTTTTTCACCTAACTTCAGATTCTCAAATGACATGCTTAAAATACAGCAAAAAGCCCAAATTCTAAACTTTAAGCCTTAATTAGGGCTTTGAAATCCCATTTTAAAATTTCCTATGAATTTAAATACAAGGTTCCGGCTCTCCCTAATGATGTTTCTTGAATTTTTCGTTTGGGGATCCTGGTTTGTGACAATGGGGACTTTTCTGGGAACAAATCTTCAGGCAAATGATCAGGATATTTCGTTGGCATTTGCGACTCAGTCATTCGGGGCAATTATTGCTCCTTTTGTAGTCGGATTGATTGCTGATCGATTTTTTCATGCGCAGAAAATTCTGGGATTTATCCATTTGTCCGGCGCAGCGTTGATGTACGGGTTGTATTCAACCACTGAATTCTCCGGGTTTTTCCCCATTTTATTGGCATACATGATACTTTTCATGCCCACTCTCGCTTTGGTCAATTCCATTTCATTCAATCAAATGAAAGATCCTGCCAAAGAATTTTCGGTGGTCCGTGTTTGGGGGACAATTGGGTGGATTACAGCTGGAGTATTAATTAGCTACCTGTCATGGGACAGTCAGGAGGGATTGAAAGAAGGAATGCTTCGCAACACTTGGCTGATGGCAGGGATTGTTTCCTTGGTTTTGGGGTTGTTCAGTTTTACGCTTCCTGCCACGCCTCCGCGAGCTAAATCTTCTGATGCATTCAAGTTTTCGGAAGTGCTTGGATTGGATGCTTTGGCACTTTTGAAGCATAAAAACTTTGCGATTTTCTTCGTCAGCTCTATCCTTATCTGCATTCCGTTGGCCTTCTATTACCAAAATGCCAGTCCGTTTCTGACTGAAATTGGAGTGGCTAATTCAACTGGAAAGATGGCATTTGGACAGATTTCTGAGGTCCTCTTCATGCTGGCCTTGCCGATTTTCTTTTCCCGCTTTGGAATCAAAAAGACTCTGATCGTGGCAATGGCAGCCTGGGCTATTCGATATGTTTTCTTTGCTTTTGGGGATGCAAATGAAGGAGTTTGGATGCTCCTCGTGGGGATTGTTTTGCATGGAATCTGTTATGATTTCTTTTTCGTCAGTGGGCAGATTTATACCGATTCACACGCAGGTGAGCGCTATAAATCATCCGCCCAAGGGCTCATTACATTGGCAACCTATGGAATTGGGATGCTGATCGGCTACTGGGCGGCAGGAAACATTTCCAATTTCTACCTGGATGCAGACGGGAATCACGATTGGAAATCTATTTGGATGATTCCGGCTGGGATTTCTGTCTTGGTTTTACTATTTTTCATATCCTTTTTCAAAAAGGAACAAATTCACTCTCAACCTTAATCCCAAAAAACCATGTCATTTGATTCCGGAAGAAGATCTTCATTTAAAAAAATGATCCTTGGAGGCGCCGCTGCAGGCACTCTTACATCCCTGGATTGGAAGGAAACCAAACCTCTAGCATTGAAAGGTAACATCAACCACGGAGTTTGCGCTTGGACCGTACCCAGCCTTACTCTCGATGAGCTTTGCGTCGCAATCAAAAAAATCGGATTCAACGCCATTGATTTGGTTGGTCCAAAAGGTTGGGATACTCTAAAAGCTCATGATGTGGAATGCTCCATGTGCAACGGTGCAGAATTGGGAATACCAAATGGCTGGAACGATCTTCAGTATCACGAGCAACTCATCAAAAATTTCACAGAAGTAATTCCTCAGGTGGCTAAATACGGATACAAAAACCTGATCTGCTTTTCTGGAAACCGAAAAGGCATGGATGATGAAACGGGAATGAAAAACTGTGCTGAAGGAATCAAAAAGATAATCGGAATAGCTGAACAGCATGGAGTAATCATCCAAATGGAACTTCTGAACAGCAGGGTGAATCATAAAGACTACATGTGCGACAAGTCGGCATGGGGCATTGAACTTTGTAAAATGGTGGGAAGTGAAAACTTCAAATTGCTTTACGATATCTACCACATGCAAATCGACGAGGGAGACATTATTAGAAGTATCCAAACAAATCATCAATACTTTGGTCATTATCATACAGCCGGCAATCCTGGTAGAAATGAATTGGATGAGACTCAGGAAATTTATTATCCGGCCATCATGAAGGCTATTGTTGCCACCGGATACAAAGGATTTGTTTCCCACGAATTCATCCCTAAATCCGAGGACAAGCTGGCCGCTTTGGCTCAGGCTGTTCAAATCTGTGATGTGTAAAAATCAAAAACAAAATAACTAATAATGGCAAATCAAGCGTACGATGCAATCGTAGTTGGGTCAGGAATAAGTGGAGGTTGGGCTGCAAAAGAGCTGACGGAGAAGGGGTTGAAAGTTTTGCTTCTGGAGAGAGGACCTAACGTAGAGCATGTTAAAGATTATAAAACTGCTACGTTACCTCCTTGGGAAGTGCCTCACAGAGGAAGAAGAACAGTGGAGATGATTGAAAACCATCCAAGCTTAAAGAGAGATTATGTACTGAACGAGTTGAACCTTGACTGGTGGGCTCATGAGTCTGAATCTCCTTATGTGGAGGAAAAGCCTTTCACATGGTTTAGAGGATATCAGGTAGGAGGAAGGTCATTGCTTTGGGGAAGACAATCTTACCGCTGGGCAAATCTTGATTTCGAAGCAAATGCCAAAGATGGTATTGCAGTGGATTGGCCTATCAGATACAATGACATTGCACCTTGGTATAGCTATGTAGAGAAATTTGCGGGTGTATCTGGATCCAAAGATGGTTTGGATATTTTGCCTGACGGCGAATTCCAACCTCCTATGCCGATGAACTGTGTGGAGAAAGATGGCGCTGCCAAAATTGCAGAGCATTATAAAGGAGCCAGACATTGGACCATTGGTCGTCCGGCAAATATTACCCAGCCACTTCCAGGTCGTGTCGGTTGCCAGTACAGAAACAAGTGCTCCTTGGGTTGTCCTTTTGGAGGATATTTCAGTACGCAGGCGTCGACCTTGCCGGCTGCTGTAGCTACCGGAAATCTTACCTTGCGACCTTGGTCGATCGTGAGAAAGTTGATTTATGACAAGGACACTCAGAAAGCAACAGGTGTGGAAGTACTCGATGCGGAGACGAATCAGACAGTAGAGTATGATGCAAAAATCATCTTCCTATGCGCTTCCTCTTTCAATTCAACAGCGATTCTGATGAGAACTGCAACGGACATTTGGCCGGGCGGACTAGGAAGCAGCTCCGGAGAATTGGGACATAATGTGATGGATCACCACTTCCGCTTGGGTGCAAATGGAAGAATGGAAGGTTACGAAGACAAGTATTATTTTGGTCGAAGACCAACAGGACTCTATATCCCAAGATTCAGAAACCTGAATGGAGAAAAGAGAGATTACATCAGAGGTTTTGGCTATCAGGGCGGAGCAAGCAGAAGTGGCTGGAGCAGAGATGTAGCAGAGATGAATTTTGGAGCACCAATGAAAGAGGCTTTGACTGAGCCGGGACCATGGTCTATGGGAATCACTGCTTTCGGAGAGATTCTTCCCTATCATGAGAATACCATCAAACTAAGCGATTCCGTAAAGGATAAGTGGGGAATGGAAGCGCTTGTCATGAATGCTGAGATCAAGCAAAATGAACTTGATATGCGTAAAGACATGATGGCTGATGCTGCTGAAATGCTCGAAGTTGCCGGTTTCAAAGACGTAAAAACATTTGATGCAGGCTATACTTTCGGACAGGGTATTCATGAAATGGGTACAGCCAGAATGGGTCGTGATCCAAAAACTTCAGTTCTGAACGGTAACAACCAGGTGTGGGATGCGAAGAATGTGTTTGTGACAGATGGAGCTTGTATGACTTCGGCTGCTGCACAGAATCCATCACTTACTTACATGGCTCTGACTGCAAGAGCCGCAGCTTTCGCAGTAGAAGAACTGAACAAGAGAAATCTCTAATCCAAAAAAGCAAAGACTATGACTATGAATAGAAGAGACGCACTGAAAAGCGTCGTGCTAATGATGGGAGGAACGATGGTAGGAGCCACGGCAATCCTGACCGGTTGTGCTCCTGAGCATCAGATCGAAGGTCTCAATTTCACTCCGGAGGATATTGCCTTCCTGGACGAAATCGGAGAATCTATTATTCCGGCTACTGACACTCCCGGCGCAAAAGCCGCTGGAATCGGAGCATTTATGGTAATGATGGTGAAAGACACCTACGATGCTACTCAGCAAAAGGTATTTGTGGATGGATTAAATGCCTTGAGAAAGGATTTCAAAAAAGCTACCGGAAAAGAGTTCATGGAAGCTACTCTTGATGAGAGATCTGCGCATCTTACTGAGATGTACAAGACTCACAGAGCCAGTGAATCCAAAGATCCGGCTATGATCAACATGGTGAAGGATTTGACTGTCTTGGGATACTTTACCTCAGAAATCGGAGCCACTCAGGCGCTGAGATTTGTGGAAGTTCCGGGCAAGTTTGAGCCTTGCATTGATTACAAAAAGGGAGATAAGGCTTATGCCCTTTCCTGAGATTTAAACTTTAAACTTAGCCTGTTCCGATCCCGGGGCAGGCTTTTTCAATTATGAAAAACCCAAGAAGAAAATTTATCCAAATGGGGGCTTTGCTCGGAGCGGGTGCAGCCTTCATGCCATTGCAGTTTTGCTCTCCTGCAAAAAAGGAAGAAGCAATTCTTGTCACTGAACCCGAAGCGACTGCTACTTATCTTGCTGCATTTGGTATTCAGCTTTATTCCGTAAAGGTAGACATGGCCATCGATCCTGTGGCAACCATGAGGTCAGTTGCGGGATATGGTTACAAGCAATTTGAAGGATTTGATGGAGGAAAAGGAATCCTTTGGGGAATGAAGCCTGCAGAATTCAAATCTTTGATGGGAGAAATCGGAGTTGATTTCGTCTCTTCTCACGCAGATGTATTCAAAAATCTGGATGCTCAGGCAGAGCAAGCAGCTGAGGTAGGAATGAAGTACCTGATTTGTCCAGGTATCGGTCGGCAAAAAACACTGGATGATTATAAGAAAAAGGCTGCTGAGTTTAACCAAATCGGAGAGAAGCTTAAGTCCCACGGATTGAAGTTTGCCTATCACAACCACGATTATACTTTCCTGACTCAGGATGGTGCGATTCCCCAAGATATTTTGATGGAGAATACCGATCCGGCATTGGTGGATTTCGAAATGGATATTTACTGGGTTCACGTGGCCGGGGCAGACCCTTCAGCGTATTTGGCTAAGTATCCGGGAAGATTCAAGTTTTGTCACCTGAAAGATGCAGAACCCGGATCAGGAAATCCTGAGGAAAGAGGTGTTTTGCTTGGTGCCGGAGAGATACCTTATTCTGATTTGATCAAGAAATCTCAGGGACTGGGAATGGAGTATTTCATTGTCGAGCAAGAACGATTTGTGAATATGACACCTCTTCAGGCTGCTGAGAAAAATGCACAGTATTTGAAAGTTTTAGCTATCTAAATCAGGAAATCATCCCGGTATGTTCTTCTGATTTTCTGAAGAGGAGTAGGAACAATACGACAATCAAAACGATCAGTAAGGCTACCTCAAATTGCGCCCAAATCTGGGATCGATTTATCTGAACTTTGGCCTTACTGATTAATTTTTCACCCTCCTCCAGTTGGATCTTGCTTAGGTTGTCAAGATCTTTTCTGGCTTGAGTTATTTTTTGATCGTAAATTTTTACCTGAGCTTGATTGACCCCCGAGGAATCGGAAAAGAGCAGATTATAGTTTTTAATAGAAAGGTCATTTACGATGATATTTTTGAAATCAGTTAATAAACTGTTCTCCTGATCTGTCAATTTTGTGGCTTCAAAATTCTCCACGATAGACAAAATGCTTTCCTCATGAGTGGCAATTTCATCCACTACTTTTGAATAGTCATATCCGAGGTCGCAGTGATCTACCAGTTTTTGAATCTGAAATAGCTTCTCCGAAATCTGAAAAATGTAGCCCTCGACAACCAACCTGTCATTGTAAACTTCCGTGAACGTATTGCTGATGTCCTTGAAAGCCTGGCGCTCGATCAGATTTTTGCCGTAAATCAAGAGAAGCAAAACGCCAATGATCAGCATGGCGCGTAATTTTTTACGTTTCAGAATTGAAGAGTCCATATTGTAAGGTTTACTAACGTATAACTTGTTTCAGTATATAAAAAAAAGACAGAAACTCAGACCTTTTGACTTAGGCATTTATGTATTAAGCAGTTTTCGGAACTTAATACACAGGCTTGCTGTCATAGACCCTCACATAATCAACCTCTAGTTTTTGAGGCCAAATATTTTTATCCACTCCTTTCTGACCTCCCCAGTTTCCACCGACGGCAATGTTTAAAATCATGTGAAAAGGCTGGTTGAACGGCCATTCTTTGTAATCACCACCGGTATTTGCAAAAGAAAAGTACTTTTCTCCATCGATGAAGAAGTCGATTTTGTCTTCAGTCCAGTCGATTGCATAAATGTGAAATGCTGACTGGAAGGTTTCGACCATCGTGAATCCTCCCTTTTGCGTACCAATGGAGTGATTGAAAGCATCGGTGTGGACTGTTCCGTGGACTTTTCCCGGATCAAAACCGACATGCTCCATGATGTCAATTTCTCCATTTTTTGGCCAGCCGCCGTGCCGGTTTTCCTCTGCAAGCATCCAGATTGCAGGCCAAGTGCCGACGCCTTCCGGAAGTTTTGCTTTTATTTCGAAGTACCCATACTGCCAGGTAGCTTTTCCTCGAGTCACTAATCGTGCAGAAGAATATCCTTTTGGATGTGCGGGATCAGCTTTGGCTTCAATACTTAAGATTCCATTTTCGATTCTGGCATTTTTCAGATCAGCTTTTGAATAGTGTTGAAGCTCATTGTTTCCCCAGCCATGATCACCGATGTCATAATCCCATTTGTTAGGATCAGGGAGACCGTTTTCAGAGAATTCATCGGCCCAGATAAGTTTTGCAGGTGCCAGGTTTTGAGCATGGCTTCCGGAGATTATCAGAAAGGCAGAAAAAAGTAAGAGCAGCAGATTTTTCATAGGGTTTATCATTGTTGGAAAATAATAAAACTTCCATGAATCGTTGCTGTTTGTTTCTTTGAGTGGAAAGAAAGACAACAGGATCTGCCTTGTGCCTTTGACAATATTTGTAATTTAGCTGACCATATAAACCCAAACATCAATGGCATATTATCATCGCCTCGGAAATATTCCACCAAAGCGGCATACACAGTTCAGACAGCCAGACGGATCTCTCTACAAAGAAGAGCTGGTAAGTTCCAAGGGGTTTTCGGGGATTTATTCCAACCTCTACCATATTTACAATCCCAATGAGGTCAAGTCAATAGGTGCCCCAACTCCATTTTTCTGGGAGCCGTTGAAGGAACATGGGCTAAATCAAACACATCTTAAAACATCCGGAGTGGAAACTACGGGGGAAGATTACCTCACTGCCCGCAGAATGCTCATGATGAACA
>VFKK01000322.1 GCA_009885605.1 Cyclobacteriaceae bacterium
GGAGTTTATTGCTTTGGCCAATACTGCCGGGGGAGATTTATTGATCGGGGTCGATGATGACGGAACCGTCAGTGGTCAGCGGTTTATTGAGGAGGAAGTTTTCGTCATGGAAAAAGCCATTCGAGAGCTGATTTTTCCTCCCTTGGAATATGAGGTATTTACACTAAAACTGAATGAAAAAAAGGGAGTGGCCATTTTTAAAATTCCAATCAGCCCTTCCCGACCTCATTACCTGAAAGAGAACGAAAAGAAGCAAGCATTTATCAGGGTGGCAGATCGAAGTGTGCAGGCTAGCCGGGAAGTTTGGGAAATCCTGCGACGGGGAAGAGTTCCCAAAGATACGGTGTTTACCTATGGCAGAAAGGAAGAAATCCTGATGAAAGCACTTGAAGAAACCGGCAAAATCACGTTGAAGGAATATTCAAAAGTCGCCAATCTGCCTCGTTTTATGGCTTCCAAAACGCTTGTGAAACTCGTTCTTGCGAGTGTTTTACAAATTCATCCACAGGAATCCGAAGATTTTTTCACGCTCAAAGACACGGGAGTTTAATCCCGGTCCTCTCGATAAACCCAACATTCCCCTGAAGTCCACCTGTATGGATCATCAGGATTTTACTCTCAGGTTCAAAGAAATCTTTTTTGATCAGGTCCCAGGTTCCAAAAGCCATTTTTCCGGTATAGATCGGGTCTAAAACGATTCCAAAGTTTTGATAAAACTCCCGGATAAACTCAATCAAATCCTGTTTGTATTTTCCATAACCCCCAAAATGATATTCACTGTTTACCTCATACCTTCCTTCGGAAAGCATAGGTTGATCTGAAAGCAATTTTTCGATTTCTGAATGGATAAATTCTCCTTTCAATGAAGAGAAGCCAATCAATTTCTGGTTAGGAGAAATCGATGCTGCCAATCCTGCAAAAGTTCCTCCGATGCCAATTGAGACTACGAAATGCGAAAATTGGCTTTCGTTTTCTCCGATTATTTCTTGGGTTCCTCTGATCGCTAATTTATTGGTGCCACCTTCGGGAATCAGGTAAAAGTCTCCAAAAAGATCTTTCAGCTGATTGATAAAGCTTGCTTCAGCCTTCATTCTGTAAGTTTCCCTGTCAACAAAATGAAGTTTCATGCCCAAAGATTCTGCATGAGAGAGGGTAGGATTGAGAGGTTCTGTTCTTTCGCCCCTGATAATTCCGATCGATCGTAAACCTTCCGCTTTTGCCGCTTCGGCAGTTGCAAAAATGTGATTTGAGAATGCCCCTCCGAAAGTCAAAAGTGTATCTTTTCCTTCTTTCCTGGCTTTTTCCAGATTGTATTTAAGCTTGAAGAATTTATTTCCCGATACTCCAGGATGCACCAAATCCAGTCTCATAATAGCCAATTCAATATTTTTGGATGCTAAAAGAGGATGATTGAGCGACTGAATTGGAATAGTGGATGGGATAAGCATTTGGCCGGATTCGGGAAAGAATACCAAAGTTAGGCGGATCCTCCTATTTTTGTGGCATGAATACAAAACCGGAAGATGACTTTGATGAGGACGAAATCGAACTTTTTGAGCACCACAGGATCCTGGTAGACAAAGGACAGTCATCTGTTCGCATTGATAAATTTTTAACCGAAAAACTTGCAAATGCTTCGCGGAACCGAATTCAGTTAGCCATAGATGCAGGTTCTGTCCAGGTCAACGGACTGCCAACCAAAGCCAATTATAAAATAAAGCCTCAGGATGATATCCGGATTCTGCTTGAAAAACCACCAAGGGATACGGAAGTATACCCTGAGAATATTCCACTTGATATTCTGTACGAGGATAAATATCTGCTTGTCGTAAACAAACCTCCCGGAATGGTAGTGCATCCCGCACATGGGAATTGGGCCGGAACACTTGCCAATGCGCTTGTTTATCATTTCCAGGATTTACCGGAGATGAAAGGGAATACAGGCAGACCTGGATTGGTGCATCGAATCGATAAGGATACTTCAGGGCTTTTGGTAATTGCCAAAGAGGAAGAAACAATGACCAAGCTTGCGTCTCAGTTTTTTCACCATACAATCGAGCGAACTTACCAAGCCTTGGTTTGGGGTGAGCCTGAAGAGGAGAGCGGTACTATCACAGGACATATTGGGCGCAGTGCCAAAGACAGGAAAGTGATGGACATTTTCCCGGATGCCAGCCAGGGTAAACATGCCGTCACTCATTGGAAAGTTTTGAAAAGACTTCGATACGTTTCGCTTGTTCAGTGCAATCTGGAAACCGGGCGGACGCATCAAATCCGTGCGCACATGAAATATTTCGGACATCCGCTTTTCAATGATGCGATGTACGGAGGTGATAAGATTAGAAAAGGGACTCAGTTTGCGAAGTATAAGATGTTTGTTCAAAACTGCTTTGACTTGATGCCGAGACAGGCTCTTCATGCCATGTCGCTTGGGTTTGTCCACCCGATGACGAAGGAAAAACTATATTTTGAAGCCTCGCTTCCTGAAGATTTCAGATCAGTTTTAGAAAAATGGGAGACTTACGTAAATTTTGAGTAAGTAAAATCTATCAAATCGGTAATTATTCAATCTATTTATTGACGATTGCTCAATAAATAGATTGAATTTGTGTGAATACAATATATTTAGCAGACAAAATTAGGAAATCATCAATTATAGAATCGATTTTGGTTGTGTATTTAACGAATCGTCATAATTCAATCGATTTCATTAAATATACTGTAAATATTTACTTTAATTATTGAATTATTTGCAATCTAAGACTCTTTGTCTCTATATTTGTACTAGCAAAAGAGCTAAACGATTACACACATACTGTAGGATGTTGAAATTGGCAGACAAGCCCTCCTGTCTCGGGGGTGGAGATTATAGAATAAAGCATTTAGCGAGCTCGTAAATTTGCCTAACTACTCCGTGGAGGTTCGAATCCTTCTCTTACAGCAGGTTATTTTGGGTTTATTGTTAATTGACTAAGACCATGAAATTTTGTTTCATGGTTTTTTTATGCCCTAACGGGACTATAGGCAATTAATATTCTGAATATCTGATTAAATTCCAAATTATATCTTTTCTAAATGGATTAAGAAAAAATACTGATGATTTGATAATTATTAAACCCTATTTCAAGACTGTATTTCTGAATTATTATTTTTTTAACCATTCCTTTAAATAAAGTGTAAAAAATCAATTTATTTATTGACAAAATTTTAATAAACCAAGGGTATTCCTATTTTTGCCAATCGACTGAAAGAAATCGATTGAAAACAGAATAAATCGACATTTAGAATAAATCAACACTGTAGGATGTTGAAATTGGCAGACAAGCCCTCCTGTCTCGGGGGTGGGGAATCCAGAATAAAGCGTAGAACGAACCGGACTATTGCCTAACTGCCCCGTGGAGGTTCGAATCCTTCTCCTACAGCTCAAAAGCAACACATTGTGTTGCTTTTTGCTTTTGAAGTACTAAGGCAGTTTTTGGACTGAATTGCTTATTTTTGTGTAAATGTTATTTTATGTCATCGGGTAATCACAAAAAGCATTCTTTATATCCCGCGAGAAAGAAAATAATCAAAGTAGTGACGCTCCTTTTTATGATGCTCCTTTTTTTGGAATTCATCGTCTATTTTGGTTCTAATATATTTTTATCCAAATGGGCAGAACGAAAGATTAACGAAGCGACCAAAGATCTTTATCTGGTAGAATTCAACAGATTTAATTTTTCACTATTGCGAAGAGGGATTTTTTTAGATGGAGTAGTTATGACACCTATTTCCGGAAAAGTAGCTCCGGAAGATCAAACACTATTTAATTTTTCTTTAGATCAACTCGCTATCAGAAAACTCTGGTATAGCTTTTCTGAAGAAGTTCTGTACGTAGGAAAAATTGAATTTGACAATCCTGTCGTTAAACTCGATCTACCCGAAAATGCTGATTCTGTTGTGTTGGAGAAGACTCAAAAGAGGAAACCATCAATTGGGGAAAAGAAAAAATCCCCCGTAAAAAAACTTGAAGAGGAAATTCAGAAAAGTATTGGGCGATTAAATTTCGGTGCCCTTTTTATCAGAGAAATAGAGATCAGTCACGCTGACTTATTTTTCCTTGATTTCCTAAGTCAAAACTCCCTTAAGGCTGAAAATACCAGGCTTGTTATAAAAGATATTAACTGGACAACCAAAGATATTTGGCAGACTCCTTTCAATGCCCGGGGTTTCGAATTTGATCTGGAGAATGTGGAATTCCCTCTTCCCGATGGTGTTCATTCCATTCGTTCAAAAAAAGTCTATATCAGTTCTTTAGATAAGCTGATAGACATAAATGAATTCAGACTTACTCCGGATAAAACCAGAGAAAGTAAATCCTATTATGAAGTCAATCTTGAAGAATTACGGATCGGAAATGTTGATATTAATAAAGCATTCATGACCTCGGAAGTCGAAATAGATGAATTGATACTCGATGCGCCTGAGTTTAAGGTAGAGCGAAAAGATAAAGTAGAAAAGGACAGTGCCGCAACCGGGGACCTGAATGACTTAATTACAGGAGTCCTGAAGTCAATTCAAATCAAAGAACTTGCTGTCAACAATGGGAAATTCTTGAAAAGTGATTTTTTTGATACGCTGAAAAACAGAGTTGATATTCAGGGACTCGATTTTAAAATGGTCAAATTTTACCTGGGAGAAGATGAATCCAAAAAGGAGAATCAATTCTTCTACGGTGAAGATGCCTCCATGGAGATCAGAGATGCAAGCCTTTTTCTGGCAGATGAAGTTCATGTCTTAAAAGGGGATAAAGTCATTGTTTCCTCTTTTAAGGATGAAATCCAAATTCAAAATTTCTCAATTCAGCCAAGGTCCGAGGCTATCAAAATAAAAAATCCAAACTCTTTGATTCAGCTTTCCTTGCCCAAATTCTCCCTGCAAGAAGTAAATCTTAAAAAGCTATACAATAA
>VFKK01000292.1 GCA_009885605.1 Cyclobacteriaceae bacterium
CTAGTGAAAAGTCCATTTTACAATTCAATGTTTCAATTTAGAATTTATCTAAATAGAAATTCTTTGACAGTTTGCAAATATCGGACATTTTGATTTTAACTTCAATTAATATTAACTTATACGTTATTGATTGTTTCTATTTCCACCTGATTGTTTTTTATGAGGAGCAAACTTTTTTATTGGCTAAAGACCTACCTCGGTTTTTCGAGAAAGGAATCGCACGGTTTTTTGTTGTTGCTTCCTTTTTTGGGATTATTAATCATTGTACCAACTTTCATCAAGCAGTACAAAGCGGCTAATTCGCAGGATTTTCATAAGCAATTTCTAAGCAAAATTGATAGCATGGAAAAAGCCGGTATGGTCATGGTGAAATCACCCGGACCACTTTTTAATCCGCAGGACACGGTTAAAAAATCAGCAGTTGATAAGCAACTTGAAAATATTCAAAGAGTTCCGTTTTCTGAAGCTGATTCAATCATCCTTCAGATTGTGCCCGGAATAGGACCTGGAACTGCCGGAAGAATCATCAAATACCGTGAGAATTTAGGGGGCTTTCATAGCACCAGCCAACTAATTGAGGTATATGGTATGAAACCTGAAACGATTGATTTGCTATGGAATTTTTTTGAGTTCACTCCCGCTATATTCAGGAAGATCAATTTGAATCAAGGCACAATAGAGGAGATTTCTTCTCATCCCTACATTACGTATGGTGAGGCAAAAGTAATTGTTGCTTTCCGCAATCAGCACGGGTTCTATCATTCCTTGGACGATTTGATGAAAATCAGAATCTTTAAAGAAGAATGGATAAGGAAACTTGCGCCCTATTTGGATTTGGGTTAAAAAGCAATCGTTTTCCCTGAGGTTTGACTTTTTTTTTGATCATTATTACCCATCTTTGAATATGAATTCCGATCAGGGACAGATTCAATTGCCATCGCTTAATCTTCCGCATATCGAACCAATTCTTCAAGAGAAAGATGGCAAAATGATGATTTTTGATGCCCTGCGGAAAAAACATCTGTTGCTTACTCCCGAAGAATGGGTTAGACAGCATTGGATCTCTTTTCTGGTTAAAAACCTAAATTTCCCAAAAGGACTTCTTGCTTTGGAAAAGGGATTAATTTACAACCAATTACAAAAAAGGACAGATTTGGTCGTTTGGGACAAAGATGGGAATCCGTATTTACTGATCGAATGTAAAGCCCCTCCAATCAAGCTAACTCAAAAAACATTGGAGCAAGCATGTTTATACCAGAAAAAGCTTCAAACAAAGTTTTTAATCCTTACAAACGGCATCCAACATATTTGTTTGGGTTGGGATGAAAAAAATAGGACCTTTGCGCAACAAAAAGATTTCCCGCTTCCACCTAAATAATCTGTTTGTTTTTATGATATCTGTCAGTCTTTTTTTAACTTAATAATTGTAAAGTATACCTAGCCAATCATGTCTACGAATCATTCACCGAATACACCATGTGAACTCTGTGCAAGTAGAAAATATTCCCTACTTTCAGATTTATCAGAAGCGCAGGTTTGCACAATTTCAGATCACAAAAACCTGATCTCTCACAGAAAAGGTCAGATATTATACTATGAGGGAACAAAACCTCTCGGTATTTTTTGCATTAACGGCGGGGTAGTTAAAGTGTATAAGACAGCCTCTAATGGAAAAGAGCAAATCCTTCATCTGGCACAAAAAGGAGATTTCCTTGGCTATTCGGCCTTGTTGGGTGAGGAGAATTACACCAACTCTGCTATGATCATTGAGGATGCAAAAATTTGCTTTATCCCCAAAGAATCGTTTTTAAACACTCTTTTCAGTAATACGCCTTTCTTTAAAAGAATCACAAAAGCACTCAGTCATGAAATCGGTGTCATGGAGGAAAAGCTGACAGATGCTACGCAAAAGAGTATTCGCGAGCGTCTTGCATATGTATTGATTCAACTTGCAAATTGTTATGGCATTGAAGGGGGAGAAAGTCAACGAATAGATTTAATTCTTAGCAGAGAAGAAATCGCAGGAATGGTGGGGACCGCTACAGAATCTGTGATTCGATTACTTTCAGAATTCAAAAAAGACAATTTAATTGACTTGGATGGCAAGCGGATCATCGTGAAGGACAAGCGTGGATTGGCACGATTATCTGATTTCTACGCCTGATTCGAACCTGAATCCTTCCTTTTAGGTTAAACAGTCATGGAAAAAAAAGAAAAAATTAAATTTTTACTTGCCTTTCTGGCCTTTTTACTTATTTCACCCGCTTTATTTTTTGGGGAAGTTCAGGCACAATCGGTTGCCTATAAAACTCTTTTAAAAGGGCTTTATGACGAAGAATTCCCGACGGTTCAGCCAGCTCAAATCTACAATCTGAAGAACTATCAAGTTTTGGACACGCGAGAAAAAGAAGAATTTGAAGTGAGTCATTTGGAAGACGCCAAGTGGGTTGGCTATGATACCTTCAGCCTGCAAGAAGTGGAAGACCTTGATAAAAACCAACCTGTTTTAGTGTATTGTACTGTCGGGGCCAGATCTCAGGATATCGGCAAAAAACTACGGGAAGCAGGTTTTAAACAGGTATATAATTTGTATGGAGGAATAATTCATTGGTCAAATGAAAGCAAGCCTTTGTTCAAGGATTCCATGTCGACTAGGCAGGTTCATACCTACAGTCGTACTTGGGGAGTTTGGCTTACTTCCGGGGAGAAAGTTTATTGATAAATACTCAAATTAGTCTCCCAGCCGACATTATCCCGACTCTCAACATCTTATTTTTGAATTGGTACGTACATCTTACCAAACCCCATGTCCTATGAAGCCCTTAAGGTTAGTTCTGTTTACATTTTTACTATTCACAATTTTCTCCTGCCATAATTCCGTACCCGGAATGGCCGGAACCACACCTCCCAGTCATCAAATTTGGGATCAACTGCTGAAGGCAAATGTAAGCCCTTCGGGAATAGTGAATTACAAAGGGTTTATTAAGGAAAAAGCTAAACTTGAGCAATACGTTAAACTCATAAGTGAAAATGCTCCGGATCGAAAAACCTGGTCCAAACAAGAACAACTTGCTTATTGGATTAATGCATACAATGCGTTTACTGTCAAATTGATCGTGGATAATTATCCGGTGAAGAGTATAAAGGATTTGGGCCCTGAGCTTAAAATCCCATTGATAAAGGATGTTTGGCATTATAAATTCTTCAAAATAGGAGGAGTGGAATCCAGTCTGGACGAGATCGAGCATTCTATCCTTCGAAAGGAATTTGTTGAGCCGAGGATACATTTTGCCATTAATTGTGCTTCCGTTTCCTGCCCCCCTTTGCTGAATGAGGCTTTTATGGCTTCGAAACTCGAAGCTCAACTTGACAAAGTCGCAAGAGGATTCATCAATGATTCTTCAAGAAATAAGATGACTGCGGAATCTGCCCAGATTTCATCACTTTTTTCCTGGTTCAAGGCTGATTTTACGAAGAAGGGCAGCCTGATCGATTTTCTTAATCTTTACAGTAGGGTGAAAATCAAATCGACCGCTAAGATTTCTCATCTCGATTATAACTGGAATCTAAACGAATAGCCTGAATTAGACCAGAGAATTGGTAAATTCCGTTTTCCAACTAATCCACCTTTTCAATGAGCTCCAATCGTCATGTGGTAATAATCGGGAACGGAATCGCAGGAATCACATGCGCCAGACATCTCCGTAAACTTGATGAGCAAGTTCGAATCACTGTAATCTCAGGTGAATCGAAATATTTTTTTTCCCGCACAGCTCTCATGTATGTTTATATGGGGCATATGAAGTTTGACCATATCCAACCCTATGAGAATTGGTTTTGGGAGAAAAACCGAATCGAACTCAAAGAGTGTTGGGTTGAAAAAGTTGATTTTCAAAGCAAAAATCTCGTATTCAAAACAGGCGAAATACTTGCCTACGATGAGCTGGTGATCGCTTCTGGTTCCAAACCGAATAAGTTTGGTTGGCCTGGTCAGGATCTTAAAGGTGTGCAGGGCTTGTATTCCAAGCAAGACCTCGAACTCATGGAAGAATCGATTAAATCAGGCGTGGAGCGAGCTGTGATTGTCGGCGGAGGATTGATCGGAATTGAGATGGCGGAGATGCTGGCTTACAAAAAGATCCCTGTTACTTTTTTGGTCAGAGAAGTTGGTTTCTGGGATAATGTCTTGCCCAAAGAAGAATCTTTATTGGTGGGAAGGCATATCCGAGAACACCATATTGACCTTCGATTAGAATCAGAACTGCAGGAAATCATCGGTGATTCCGAAAGCAGAGTGAAAGCAGTTCGGACAAAATCAGGCGAGGAGATTAAATGTCAATTTGTTGGATTAACTGCAGGAGTGACGCCCAACATAGATTTTTTGAGCAAAACTGAATTGGAAGTGAATCGAGGTGTAAGGGTTGATTTAAGTTTCCAGACAAATATCCCCAATGTCTACGCGATTGGAGATTGTGCCGAATTTTACCAGGCACCTGCTGTGGACCGCAGACCTATTGAGCAAGTGTGGTACACCGGTCGAATGCATGGAGAAACCTTGGCAAATAATCTTGCCGGGAAAAACTTTACATACCAACCCGGTATTTGGTTTAACTCAGCCAAATTCCTGGACATCGAATATCAGACTTACGGCACGTTACCTCCCACTTGGGATTCGGGAAAGATCCAGTCATTTTATTGGGAGCATTCCGGTGGAAAAGTAGCATTCCGGATACTGATGGATAATTCGGGGATAATTTTGGGAATCAACAACTTTGGATTTCGGCTCAGGCATGAGTTTTTTGATAAGGTTATCGGAGAGAAATGGGAAGCGTCCAAAGTGATAGCCAATCTTGAAAAGGCCAATTTTGACCCTGAGTTTTTCGCTCCTTATTACATTGAGATTCAGAAGGCTTTTAAAAGCCAATTTGGAGGTGATTTTACCATTTCCAAAAAATCATTCATTCAAAAACTATTCGGGGCAAGGGTATGAAGGTGATTCAAAATATAGGAATTTTACTCTTTCTGGTTGGTTTGGGAGCTTTTATCCTGATTCCTTTTCTGGGAAGCTATTCGATCGACGAGGCGTTGATTCGGGCAAATACCAAAGAAATTCATCAGGAAAAGATGTCGAAAATTCTCGCTCCGATGTACGGTGAGACGTATTCCTCCAACTTCGCTTTTTTGGGTGCTTTTGGTGATAATTTGAATGGGTACAACGATCAGCTCAAAGATCAATCGCTTTGGGATCAAGTGATTTGGGATGATTACAGCTTTGCCTTAGCCAAAGCCGCTGTCTCCAGTCCGATAACAGAAAATCCTTGGCTTTTCCTGTTTCTTTCAATTGGATTGGCTGCTTTGGGAGGTTTGATGTACAATCTCCCCAGCTATGAGGGCGAATCCGAAGGCATTAAAAACAGCGGGATTTTCCATTCTTCCATGAAGTCAAAAGGCTGGCTGGGAATGATCACCGGGTCATTTTTGATTTTATTCTACATCGTTTTGTATTGGTTTCCTGCATTCATTGTCAACCTGGTTTGGATGGTGGATCCGATCAGTCAGATGCTTTCCGGCAACCCTGCCAGTCAGTGGTTTTTATATGGATTGATCTATACGCTTGCGATCATCGTGATGGGTATTCGCATGTTTCGCAAGTATAGGGGCAATAAATACCAGCAACTCCGCACGGCCTCGGTTATGTTTTTTCAGACTGCTTTCGCTTTTCTGATTCCGGAAGTTCTGGTATTGCTGAATCAGCCTTATTTCGATTTCAAAAATATCTGGCCACTCGATTACGACTTCTTTTACGATTATCAGATTGATACTTTTTTGAGTTCAGGTGGAGTAGGGATGTTTATGCTGATCTGGGGGATCTTGTTGATCATCATCGGAGTGCCGCTTTTCACTTATTTCTTTGGCAAAAGATGGTATTGTTCATGGGTTTGTGGTTGTGGGGGTCTTGCGGAAACACTAGGTGATCCATTTAGACAGCTCTCCGACAAATCACTGAAAGCCTGGAAATACGAGCGCGTCATTATTCACAGTGTTCTGGTTTTGGCCGTCGTCATGACAGCGGTCACGATCGCCAACTACTTTTCCGGATTCAGCTTTTTGGGAAATGTTACGAACCAGTTACATTCGTTTTATGGTTTTGCGATCGGATCTGTTTTTGCCGGAGTGGTAGGCACAGGTTTCTATCCATTCATGGGAAACAGAGTCTGGTGCAGGTTTGGTTGTCCTTTGGCAGCA
>VFKK01000116.1 GCA_009885605.1 Cyclobacteriaceae bacterium
TCTTGTGGATGGAGATTCGGACTTCAGTTTCTCCCACTTCCCGCACCATTGGTCGCTTAAGTCCGACGGTAAATGAAATCAGTTTTTTGATCAAAGACCAACCCGGATACTTGCTGTAAAGAGTTGGTACCAGCTTGCCGTAATACCCAAGAGCCTGTTTGAGTTTTTTGTCTGGTTTGCTTACGTAGCTGGACTGAATGTATTCAAAGTTGGCTTTTGCCCTGGATTTCCAGAGATCACGGCGAGTGACTACCACGACTAATTCCCGGGCTGTAGTGGCGGCTTTTTGTCCCATGCAGAGTTTTGCAACTGAATCTTTGAGAGGAGAGGATTCCGGGACACGAATAAAATTATACAGCTGCATATTGGAACTGTTGGGAGAAAGAATCGATGCTTCCAGACATTTTTGAACCACGGAATGGTCGAATTCGGTTTCCTGATCAAAAATCCTGACTGACCTGCGGGCTTCCACCGCCTCGAAAAATCCTAGTTCCTGTTTCATATTCTTCATTTATCCTATTTATTTGGAATACAACTCGTAGAGTTTATACGTTTAGCCATATTTTGCATCAAGATAGAAAGTTTTAACCAACCCTTATTTCCATGTTTTTTGAATTAATTCGACTTCAATACCTGAAAAGTGTTCGCTCAACTTCTTTTGCAAAAAGCCTCTTAACGAATATTCTCTTAGGATTTCTGGTTGTCATCCTGCTAGGTTATGTCTTGGGTGCCGGACTTTTCCTGAAGCGGATCATTGGTGCTTTAGCAGAGGATCAGGATCCTTTGGTGGTGCTGAACAGCTACCTGATTTACTATTTTCTGTTTGAGTTTATGTACCGGTATTTCATTCAGAAGCTTCCGGTCGTCGAACTTGAAAGTTTGCTGCATTTGCCTATAGGAAAAACCAGAATCATGCACATTCTGCTTTTAAGATCCTTTATCTCTCCGCTTTCGATCATTTCACTTTTGCTCTTTCTCCCATTTTCGTTGGAGGTAGTAGCATCTCAATTCGGGCGAATGGCGGGTGGTTATTGGCTTGGGTCAATCTTGCTTGCGAGTTGGACAATCCATTGGTTTATGCTTTGGTTCAAACAGCGATTTGAAGACAGCATCATCGGATTGATCGTTGTATTTGGCTCATTGCTTTTGGGTGGAGGATCGAGCTACCTGGGTTGGTTCAATCTGGGGGAAATCATGAAACCGGTTTTTGATTTTTCGATCCAAAGCCCGATTCCATTTCTGATTTTGGCTTTGGTGATGTGTTTCAGCTATTGGTTGGCCTATCGCTTTTATCTCTCAAATGCCTACCTGGAAGATCTTTCTGATGAAGAAGACGTCCGATTTGTCAATCAATCAATCGGGTTTCTTTCCAGATTTGGCTTGCCAGGTGAAATAGCCAATATGGAATGGAAGCTGATAATCAGGCATAAAAAAAGCCGAACAATTTTGATGCTTTCAGGATTCTTTTTGCTTTACGGGTTGATTTTCTATACAAATCCCGTCTATCAAACTGAAGACGGTGCAATTCACGCACTTTTCATTTTTGTGGGAGTCTTCATCACAGGGATATTTATGATCCAGTATGGTCAGCAGTTCCTGAGCTGGAACTCAGCGAATTTTGATTTTTTCCTGAACAGAAAGGATGGAATAGAAGCCTTGGTAAAAGGAAAATACCTTTTGCTTATGTCGATTTCTGTGATCTGCTTTTTGGCATCTGTTCCCTATGCGTTCTTTGGATGGCAGTTTTTGTTCATCCACTTGGCTACCTTCTTTTTCAACGTCGGAATTCTGATCCATGTGATTATTTATTTCGCGATTTGGAAGCCCAAACCCATGGATCTAAATAAAGGTGCAATGTTTAATTATGAAGGAATAGGGGCCGCTCAATTCCTGATAATGATACCCATGATGGCAGGTCCTTACATCATTTACCTTCCATTTTCCTTGCTTATCGGAGATTATGCAGGGCTTTTGGCACTAGGCATTGTTGGGATTATAGGACTTCTTGCGTTTAAGAAATTGTCCCAAATCAACATCGATAAAATAAAATCCAACAGATACGAAATTTCATCTTCATTCCGTCAAGAGTTATGATACAGGTAAGTAATCTTAAAAAGCAGTACAAAGAAGCCGTAGTTCTGGATGTGGATCATTTGGAGATTCCAAATTCAGAGTGTTTTGGATTGGTAGGAAATAACGGAGCGGGAAAGACCACACTTTTCAGAATCATGCTCGACTTGGTACGAGCAACCTCCGGCACGGTGAAAATCAATGAGGAAGATGTGAGCAAGACGGAGGCTTGGAAAGCAAAAACTGGCGCGTACCTCGATGAGCATATGTTGCTGGTCTATTTGACTCCTGATGAGTATTTCGAAACCCTTCGGAAAATTTATGGAATGTCCGTAGCAGATCTGGAACTTCATCTGGGCAAGTTTTCAGACCTGTTTAATGACGAGATTTTGGGCAAAAAGAAATACATCAGGGACCTTTCGAAGGGGAATTTGAAAAAAGTCGGTATAGCCGCTGCCCTCATGGGAAATCCTGAAGTCGTTTTTCTGGATGAGCCTTTTGAAAACCTGGACCCGAGTTCCCAGATTCGATTGAAGAAACTTTTCCTTCAGGAAAAGGAAAACTCAAATGTGACGTTTCTGATTTCCAGCCATGATCTGAACCATGTGACCGAGATTTGTGATCGGATAGTCTTATTGGAGAAAGGTAAAATCATTCGCGATCTGAGAGAGAAAGCCGAAATGATGGATGAATTAGAAGCGTATTTTACAGGGTAAACTCCAGAGATAAAACCAAAAAATAAGCCCTCAGAATTTCTGAGGGCTTATTTGTTTTGGTGGTGGAGCTGGCGAGATTCGAACTCGCGTCCAGATAAGGAAACACCGTACCGTCTACATGCTTAGTCACCTGTTGTCTTTTCGACCGAAATATGCTGGGTGACACACCTCATTCCGGCTTAGCTACTGGGTCTTAAGCTTGCTTAATAGCATCACAAGCAGCAGTCCAATCAAGTCGACACCCCTTGATCTACCCCGAAAGGACGGGGGGCGGAGGGATGTGGCCGGGGAACTCCGGTGTGGAGCTCAACCCTTTAGGCGTTATCTATTCCCCGAGGGGTTAGATTATGCAGCCATGGCGTAAGTATCTTCGCCATTTATGGTTTGTATGAATCTTTTAAGGCCGTACATACTCCAGCCTGCATGCGAGCCCAGTCCTTACACTTACTGTCAATACCGGTCAGCCCCATTTGTGTTGGGATGACAAAAGTAATTCAATTTTGGTTCCAAAGAAGAGAATTTACGCAGTACGATTTACGAGGACTTGGAGAGAGTCGAGGTATTTGTTTGAAGGAAACCTTCCAGCTTTGTAACCTTGCCATTTTACAGCCATTCGGATTTCCCTTCTCCCAATTTTTCAATTTTCCAATGCGGTTAAGAGTCAAATCATTATGGAAAAACTTTTCAAATGCCAATTTTCTCACAGTCTGAATATCCAGTTTTTTATATCTTGCAGGGATGGAAAACTTCGTCGTATCGGCAAGAAAATACAGACCGGCAGATTTTAAAAGTGTAGTAGGGCAGCAGCACATTACTACCACGCTTCAAAACGCCATAAAAAACAATCACCTTGCGCAGGCATTTCTTTTTTGCGGCCCAAGAGGTGTCGGCAAAACCACCTGTGCGAGGATTCTTGCCAAAACGATCAACTGCGAAAGTTTGACTTCTGACTTTGAGGCCTGCGGAAAATGTGATTCCTGCCAGTCTTTCCAGAATAGCAGCTCCTTTAATATTTATGAATTGGATGCTGCTTCAAACAATTCTGTGGAGGACATTCGAAGTCTAGTTGATCAGGTACGATATGCGCCGCAAAAAGGAAAGTATAAAATCTACATCATTGATGAGGTTCACATGCTTTCAAACCAGGCCTTCAATGCATTTTTGAAGACCCTGGAAGAGCCGCCTAAATATGCTATTTTCATCTTAGCTACGACCGAGAAGCATAAGATCATCCCAACCATTCTTTCTCGTTGCCAGATTTTCGATTTCAATCGGATCCAAATCAAGCACATTGCCGAGCACTTGAAATACATTGCCGAGAAGGAAACTGTCGACTATGAAGAAGAAGCGCTTCGATTAATTGCGACTAAAGCAGACGGCGCACTTAGAGATGCTCTTTCGATCTTTGATTTGATCGTGACTTATTCAGCAGGTAAGAAAGTGACTTACCTGGAGACGATTAATAATCTCCACATTCTGGATTATGATTATTATTTCAAGGTCGTTGACGGATTGCTGGCGGGGGATTTATCCACGACACTCCTGCTTTTTGATGAAATCCTGAAGAAAGGATTTGACGGGCATAATTTCATAGTCGGGCTTTGCGAACATTTTCGAGATCTTTTGGTGGCCAAAGACCCTGCAACAGTTTTGTTGATAGAAGTCTCCGAGTCTGCCAAAGAAAGATACCTGCAGCAGACTGAGAGTGCATCCGTTTCGTTTTTGCTTTCCGCTTTGAACATCGCCAATCAATGTGATATCAACTACAAGACAAGTAAAAATCAGCGGTTGCATGTGGAATTGGCTTTGATGAAAATGGCCAAACTCCCTGACGTTTTCCGATTGGCAACTTTGGCTTCGGAGGATTCAAAAAAAAAAGCCTGAGTGAGCCGATTGAGGCCGCACCTCCATCGGCCCCAATTTCTTCCCCAAATCCGATCAAAACCGCTCCGGTTCAAAAGACTATTTCTATCCCTACCAGTCTGATCCATACCAAAAAACTGGTGGATGAAAAGGCAAGGCAGCAGGCCGAGGTAATCGAAGAAAAGAAAGCGGAACTTCAGGAAAGCCAATCCGGTCCTGTCGAAAACCTGACTCAGGAATTTTTTGATCAGATTTTACCCAAGATTATGGAGAATTTCAAAAGTCAAAACAGAGGAATGGAGCTGGCGATTTTGAATCAATCCATCAAAGTGATGAATAATGAGATCTGTCTTGAAGTCACGGGCCATGTGCAGGAAGAGATTGCCCTGAAAATGAAACCGGACTTGTTGAGCATGATCAGGGACCTTACCGGGTTAAAGAGAGTTTTGATGAAGCTTGAGGTAAAAGAAGAGATCGAAACCGGGAAAAATAACCTTTACACCAGTTCGGACAAATTCAACTTTTTAAAAGAAAAACACGGAGCTCTTGCAGAATTCCAGCGAAGATTTGGCTTAGAGACAGATTTCTAAAAATCCAGCGAAATTCCAAAATTAATGAGGTTTTGGAGTTGGACGGCTTGCTTTGAAGTGCCATCATCTTGCTTGATAAATACCTTCTCGTCGTAAATAACCACAGTTTCAATTCGAGTCGAAATGAATTTATTCACCTTCATTCGAATGCTTGAGTTGAAGTTGACCACCAGATTCCCAAAGCTTTCATAATTGGAGAACAGATTCAGATCGGCTTTCCAGATCACGTTTTCCATCAAGCGAAAATCCGCAACCGAAGAGCCGATTGACATACCCGCTTCCGCTCTTACGTTTTCTCCGGGAGTAACACCAAAAGCTCCGGCTTGACTCAGCGAATCATTCAAGACGATCGTAAATCGACCCGTGAAAGGGGAAAGGATGACCGAAAGCTTGCTTTTATTTTCGTAAGTACGGCGGTAGTTAAGACCGGTGGAGGATTGTAAGTAGCCGGGTGAAAGGAGGGCTGAGATTTTTGTGCGAGTTTCCAAATCGTTCCCCGGAAGTCTTGAATATTTATAGCCATCCAGAAGTTGAGTTCTGGCATCCAGCTGCGTGGACAAATAATATCTGGGCGAAAGTTCCCGTCCATAATTACTTACGAATACGAAGTTGTCATTCGTCTTTCGGATTGAATAAGCATTTCGATCACTTTGTCGGTTAAAACCCAGATTGATTGTCAACTGAGTGTCCCAAACCTTCTTGTCTTTTAAATAATTTGCAAAAAGTGTGAGACCGGAGTTGAGCGCAAAAGAACTTGCCCCACCGGCAGCCCAATTACTCAATGTCACCTGCTGGATATTGAGGTTATAATTTCCTCCTGTTTTCCAGAAAACCTCCTTTATGGGCTCATTTATCAGCAGAGAATCTCCTAACATAATCAGGGTATCTCCACCAATCAGGACGGTATCTGGAATGACAATCCGATCTTGCGCATTGGTATGTTGGCCAAGACAAATCAGGAGTATCCCAAAAATCAAAAGGAATTTATGCATTGAAAGAGGGGGCAATCAAGTCAGGGTTTTAAGATAACCAATTTCTGACCAACGCTGATGATGTTTTGGCTTCCGATATTGTTCCAGGTTTTCAATTGATCTACGGTCACGCCATACTTTTTGCTGATTGCAAAAAGAGTTTCCCCCGGAGCGACTGAATGAGTGATTCTTGAAGGCTCGGAGGCTTTGGAGTTAGTTTTGGCTTGGTAAACAGGCTGAGTTGGCTCAGGTTCTCTTGTAACTTCTGCCACCACTTGACGTTGAGGAGCCGGTGTGGTTACTACTGGTACGATTGGAATCTCCTCACCTCGGATTCTTGGTTCTTGTAAGTTCAGGATCATTCCCACCTTCAATTCGGTGTCTCTTTTGATTCTGTTTTTTGCTTTCAAGGCAGATAGCCGGATGCCGTATTTTTGGGAAATAGACCAAAGACTTTCCCCCGGCAAGACAATGTGGGTTGCCACATCTGCGGATGGTTTTTTCTTTTCAGTGTAGTAGTATTTACCTGCCTCAATTCGCGCCGCTTCCTCCAAGTCATTCAGTTTTCTGAGTTTGGTTTCCTTCAGGCCAATTTGATCCGAAAACTTACTCTGCGTAGTTGTTTGTGCTGCCTGTACACCGTCCAATTCATTTACAGTGATCTGATTGGGCTGACTTGCTTTAGTGGTATTTCCCGAGATTTTAGGATAGGAATTGGCTTGTTTGTATGCTGGTGAAGCTTTGGTAGCAGCGGATACAGTTACTTGTTTTTTAGGTTCCGGTAGTTGGACGATAGCAGGCTCCACAGGAAGCGAAGCGTCCTTTATGTAGACCAACGTATAGGTGCGATCCCCGGGGATTTTACCGTTGGTTGTCCATTTGTTATATTCTTTCATGTGATCTTCCGTCACACCGTATTTTTTAGCAAGGGCTGCCAAAGTAGCAGGTCCTTGAACAGGCACTTCTATCATCTGCTTATTACTAACGAAATAAGTTATTTGGTTTTCGAAAGCGATCTTGTGGGCTAGGAATTTTTTGAAATACCAATGTGTGTTTCTATCCACATCCACGATTTGTTTTCCGTTGTATTGGGTGCCAAAATATGCCTTTGCACCACCCAAACCCATTTGATAGGATACCAGGGCGCACATCCAGTTGTCAAAGGTATTGTTGTGTTTTTTCAGATAGAGTGCAGCGCCGCGGGTGGAAGAAACGATGTTTTTCCGTTCATCGATTTGCGCATCTACTCTTAAGAAAACTTCCTCTGCAGTACCCTGCTTAAATTGCCAAAACCCAACTGCATTCGAAGTTGAAACAGCGTCAGCGATCAATCCACTTTCCTGAATTACAAGATATTTCAAATCTACAGGCACCCCATTTTCTCTCAAAACCCGCTCAATCGTAGGCATGTAGAGATTGACACGCTCTTGCTTTACTTTGAAATAGTTGGGATTACGGTATTGAGCATCTACATCCAATTGAATTTCTCTTCTTGCCTGAGGATTGATTCGGACTATAATATCTGCAAATTCTATCTCTGCGGGCACCTGAGGAATCTGACCAAAAACAGCAGGGGAGAGCAATAGGAAGAGTATAAAAAATGAAATGGATAATCTCAGGGATTTCATTCGGAATTGGCTTCATCTGTTAATCAAGCCTTCTTTCAGCAAAAATGATTCCCCTTTTTGAAAAACTTAGATTTTTCTGGCCATCATAATGCCATCCCGGATAGGAAGGAGGACATTTTCAACCCTTGGGTCATTTTGAATTTTAGCGTTGAAATCCAAAATCGCTTTAGAGTCTTTGTCAACTTTTTGACCTTCTGCAACTAACACTTTTCCTGACCAAAGCACATTGTCAGCAAGGATGATTCCTCCCGGACGAACTTTATCAATGATCAGATCAAAATAGGTAGCATTGTTAACTTTATCAGCATCTATAAAAACCAGATCGAATGGTCCGGACAGGGTAGGAATGATCTTCAGCGCATTTCCCAATCGGTAATCAATTTGATCCGACAATCCGCTTTCTTCGAAAAATCCCCTCACCATCGTTTCCAGTTCATCATTTATGTCGAGCGTGATAAGTTTTCCTCCCTTTTTCAATCCACGAGCGAGGCAAACTCCCGAATATCCCGTGTAAGTTCCAATCTCGAGAATGGTTTGTGGCTGAATCATTTTTGTGAAAAGTTCCAGCATTTTTCCCTGCAAATGACCCGAAAGCATTCGTGGCATCAGTACTTTTGCCTGTGTCTCACGGGTGATTTTTTTCAAAAGGGCATCTTCACCTGAAGTGTGATCTTCGCAATAAGCCAATAAAGCAGGGTCAATAAACTCCATACTTAATGAGGGATGTATGTCAGGAAGCTCAATTGATCCGGATTGAATATTTCCTGTGCGATTTCCTGAAGGTCTTCTGCGGTAGTGGATCGGATTCGGTCAAAGATACTATCGAGTGGCTCAATTTTCCCATGGTCGATGAGACTTTTGCCATAGACAAGCATCAAGGCTGCATAATTTTCTTCCGCCATGGCCATCTGTCCAATGGTCTGGTCTTTTGACATTTGAAGCTGGACTATTCCCAGCTTTTTGGTTCGCAGTTTTTCCATTTCCTTCATGACGAGGAGCTGGGCTTTTTTAAGAGTCTTCTCCTCGGTTCCAAAGAAAATTCCAAAGAAACCTGTGTCCGAAAATGCCTGGTAGCTAGACTCGATGCTGTAAACATAGCCATGATTCTCACGTAGGCTAAGGTTTAGCCTGCTGTTCATGCTTGGACCGCCCAGAATGTTATTGAGGAGATGAAGTTTAAATCTTTTTGGATCGTGAAGAGTATAGGCCGGTTTTCCGATCGCACATAAGGATTGAGTCACCTCTCTTGAAACTATTTTTTGCTTGGGAGTGTAATCATGAAATCCATTTCTGACATACAAGCTCCTTTTAGACTGGATTTCATTCAAGGGTCCTTCGATCACTTTGAGAGCTTTTTCGAGAGAAATATTTCCAACAATCGAAAAGACGATTTGGTAAGTATCCAATCTGGTGGAAATGAAATCAAAGAAATCTTCCTGAGAAAATCCTCCGACCGTTTCTTCAGTTCCTAGAATATTTCTGCCAAGCGCGTGATGCTCAAAGACCAGTTCGTCCAGTTCATCCATGATGGAGTCATCCGGAGAATCACGATACATCGCCATTTCTTCCAAAATCACCTGGCGCTCTTTATCTATTTGTTTTTGCGGGAAAGTACTGTTGAAGGTAATGTCAAAAAGTAACTCAGCGGCTTTGTTGTAATGCTCTTTCAAAATTGAAGCATAAAAGCAAACCTTCTCTTTGGTGGTGTAAGCATTCAGTTCTCCCCCCAGAGATTCCAACCTGTTGAGGATATGGAAGGTCTTTCTTTTTTTTGTACCCTTGAAAGCCATGTGCTCCCAGAAATGGGTAAGCCCTTCCTGTTCTTTGGTTTCGTCCCGGCTGCCTATGTTCAGAATAAAACCACAATGAACTAATCGGGTGTGGGTCACTTCCTGATGTACGATTCGTATTCCGTTTGACAGCTCCTTGATTTGGTACATGCACTGAATGGTTATAAATTGAAAGTAATGAAAAATCCTCTTTTTCATCTCGATTTGAATAATGTTAAGTTTGTACTTAACCCCTTCAAATTCGCTTTGATCTTGGACAACAAAGGTTTTCTTCAGGAGGTTTAGTTATTTTGTGATTTATGCCAAATTTTAAAGAGGTTCAATCCTCTCTCATCATTTCAGTTTATAAAAACACCTCATTTTTGGATGCAGTGCTGAAATCCCTGCCAGGTCAAACCTTCCGAAATTTCGAAGTAATCATATCTGAGGATGGTGAAAGTGAAGAAATGAGAGAGTTTTTGTCTCAGGTTAAGTTACCATTTACATTGAGGCATTTGACTCAGGAAGATATCGGATGGAGAAAAAATCGGGCCTTGAACCGTGCAATTCTTGAGGCAAAATCCGACTGGCTTATTTTCATAGATGGGGATTGTGTGCTACATCCGAGATTCATGGAGTTCCACTGGAAGATGGCGGAGGAAAAATTCATCTTGGCGGGAAAGAGAATAAAATTGGATCCCAAAACCAGTCAGCTTTTGATCTCAGGAAATTTTAAACCGGAGGAAATGAATTCAAGGATTCTGGCGAATTTTTCGAAAATCAAAAAACAAGGCGGAGCTTTTTTGGAAGAGGGACTTTTCATCAATCCTTCAGGTATGCTGGGATTTTTAACTAAGATTCGAAAAATGCGCCATCTCAAAGGCTGTAATATGTCTTTTCACCGCAAATCCATCGAGGCAATAAACGGTTTTGATGAAGATTATATAAAACCTGCTGTCGGCGAGGATGCGGATTTATTATGGAGGTTTCAAGGATTGGGATATGAGTTGAAATCCGTCCGGAATTTGGCCGTTCAATATCATTTATTTCATAAAGAGAGCTGGACTGATCAGGATGAAAATCTCCGGATCATGAAAAGTAATCAGCAAGCAAATCGGTTCATATGTAAAAATGGGCTGAAAAAACAGTACCTATAAAAATTGAAAATCAATCATCAGCATGAAATATAATCCTCTTTCCAAAGAACTGTATCAACGAAATCGATCAAAATTTGCTTCAAAACTTGCAAGAAAGAGCGTCGCTATTTTTAACTCAAACGACACCATGCCAACCAATGCGGACGGCACAATGAGGTTCAGACAGAACAACGACTTATTTTATCTTACCGGAATTGATCAGGAGGAAACGATTTTGCTTTTAGCTCCCGACTGCCCAAATCCAGCAATGCGGGAAGTGCTTTTTTTAAGAGAAACGAGCGAACTCATCGCCATCTGGGAAGGTCACAAATACACGAAAGAAGAGGCAGAGGCGGCTTCTGGCATTAAGAATATTCAGTGGCTTGCCAATTTTGATCAGGTGTTGAATACAGTCGTTGCCCTTTCTGAAAGAATTTATCTGAACACTAATGAGCATCTGCGAGCAGGCGTAGTAGTTGAAACCAGAGATGCGCGATTCATCAAGATGTGCAAAGAAAAATATCCCTTGCACGTGTATGATCGATCAGCACCTCTTATGCATGAATTGAGAGGAGTGAAGGAGCAAGAAGAAATTGACCAGCTTCAGATCGCGTGCGATATCACCGAGAAAGGATTTCGCAGAGTTTTATCTTTTGTGAAACCCAGTGTCACCGAGTTTGAAATAGAGGCGGAGTACCTCCATGAGTTTGTAAGAAATCGAAGCAAAGGTTTTGCCTATGAACCCATTATTGCGTCCGGAGGAAGTGCCTGTGTCTTGCATTACATCGAAAATAGCAAAGCTTGCGAGGATGGAGAATTACTTCTGATGGACGTGGCCGCTGAATACGGAAATTACAATGCAGACATGACCAGAACAATTCCGGTCAATGGAAGATTTACACCGAGACAGCGTGCCGTTTACGATGCGGTTTTGCGTGTGAAAAGAGCTGCGATGGGACTCTTAAGCCCCGGAATCAATATTCAGGATTATCATAAAGAGGTGGGTTTGATCATGCAAAGTGAGTTGGTCGGATTAGGTCTGATCAGTCAGACTGACATCAAAAATCAGGATCCGAATTGGCCGGCTTTTAAAAAATATTTCATGCATGGGACTTCCCACCATTTGGGTTTGGATGTCCATGACGTGGGAACGATGCATAATCCAATCACTTCGGGAATGGTTTTTACCGTTGAACCGGGGATTTATATCCCTGAGGAAGGGTTTGGGATTCGGTTAGAAAATAATGTGGTTGTTCGGGAAAATGGTGTTTTTGACCTGATGCGAAATATCCCTATTGAAGCAGAGGAGATTGAGGAATTGATGAATGGTTAATCGTGGCTGGAAGACCGATGGCGGAATAAATCAAAAACCCTGTGTTTTCCAATATTTCTGTTTCTACTAATAAATTACTGCTAAGATTGAGGATAATCAATTTTCTTCAATTGAAAAGAGTAAAGAAAAACCCATCCAAAATTAATTGGATGGGTTTTTTAGGAGGTTAAGATTTTGCCGAAACGCAAAAATCAATTAACCGATAGAGATTCTTTTGAAAGTAGAAACTGTCAAGCCTTTGCTTACTCCGTCAAGATACTGAGCAATTGTCTTGCTGTTGTCTTTCACGAAAACCTGGCTAAGAAGCGTGCTTTCTTTGTAAAACTTCTGAAGTTTACCTAAAGCGATTTTTTCCAACATTTCTTCAGGCTTACCTTCTTGTCTTGCCTGCTCTTTACCGATTTCGATTTCTCTTTCGATAGTAGTTGCGTCTACGCCGTCTTTGTCAACAGCCACCGGGTTCATTGCAGCAATTTGCATCGCTACGTCTTTACCTGCTTCTTCAACGTTAGATCCGCTTGTGTTAACCAATCCTACCAACACACCCAATTTACCATTGGAGTGGATGTAAGGAACGACAGCATCAGCTTTGATTACGACATAATGAGAAATTTCGATTTTCTCCCCGATTTTACCTGTCATTTCGATGATTTTCTCAGCTGTAGTTAGATCAGCAAAAGGAAGAGCATGGATTTCTTCAACAGTAGCACAGTTGTTAGAAACAGCCATGTCAAGCAAAGTATTTGCAAAGGCTCCGAATTCTTCGTTTTTAGCCACAAAGTCAGTCTCGCAAGTAAGAGAAAGCAAAGTTCCTTTAGTACCATCTTCAGATACACGGGTTACTACTACTCCTTCTTTGGTTTCACGATCTGCTCTTGAAGCAGAAACTTTCTGACCTTTTTTTCTGAGGATGTCAACCGCCTTTTCAAAATCGCCATCAGCTTCAGTCAAAGCTTTTTTGCAATCCATCATACCGGAACCGGTCATTTGTCTCAGTTTGTTTACTTCTTGTGCAGTAATTGCCATTGTCTATTCAGTTTAATATAAACGGGATATAGTTCTTATTTTTTTAGATACCCTGGCCTTCAGATTAGAAAGCCTTTGAGGATCTGATTAGTGTTAAGTTCTGGTTGAGAACTTTTAGGGATTGGAGAGTTAAAACAAAAAAATTGAACAAAGGCCTTGACCAAATGTTCAATTTTTATATTTCAAAACACAGTGTGGATTATTCTTGTGTTTCAGCGTCAACAGCTCTTTTTGCTTCTTCTTCCTCAGTCAGTTTAGCATCGTCCTTGTCTCTCTTTCTTTCAGAAAGACCTTCTTCGATGGCTGCACCAAAAGCCTTTACAAGCAAGGATACGGATTTGAAAGCATCGTCATTAGCAGGGATTGGGAAGTCAACCTCATTAGGGTTTGAATTCGTATCTACTAGTGCAAAAACAGGGATCCCAAGCTTTTTTGCTTCAGCAATTGCGATGTGTTCTCTTTTGATGTCTACTACGAAAAGAGCTGCAGGAAGTCTGCTTAGATCAGCAATACCGCCAAGCACGTTTTCCATTTTCTCTTTATCGCGGCTTACCATCAGTCGCTCTTTCTTTGCCAAGTTCTTGTAAGCATCTTCTTTCATCAATTTCTCTAGGGAAGACATTTTTTTCAAGGACTTACGGATAGTAGCGAAGTTAGTCAGCATACCACCTAACCATCTTTCAGTTACGAAAGGCATGTTAAGTCTTACAGCTTCTGCCGCCACTAGGTCTTTGGCTTGTTTTTTTGTAGCGACGAACATCACCTTTTTGCCTGAGCGTACAATGTGCTTGATTGCATTAGATGCTTCGTCGAGGCAAGCAAGCGTTTTATTAAGATCGATAATATGGATGCCATTCTTCTCCATAAAGATGTATGGAGACATTCTTGGATCCCACTTTCTCGTTAAGTGTCCAAAGTGGACACCAGCATCTAGTAAGTCTTTGTATTCGATTTTGGTCATGAATGAATTTGTTATAAAATAATCGAAAGAGAAGTCCTGTTAACGTTTCGAGAACTGGAACTTTCTTCTTGCTTTTTTTCTTCCTGGCTTCTTACGCTCGACCATTCTAGGGTCACGAGTAAGGAAACCTTCTTTTTTCAATGCACCTCTGTGCTCTGCGTTGAATTCGCACAAAGCTCTGGAGATCGCCATACGAGCTGCTTCAGCTTGTCCTTTGATTCCTCCTCCGTCTACATTGATTTGAATGTCATAATTGCCATCCACGCCTACAAGAGTCAATGGCTGCTTCACTACGATTTGATGCAAATCGAAAGGAAAATACACTTCCAGTGCTTTGTTGTTAACGGTGATTGTACCGTTTCCTGATGCCATGTAAATTCTGGCTACAGCGGTTTTTCTTCGACCGATTTTGTTGATCATTTCCATGAGTGAGGCAATTATAGAGTAATAGATTTTGGCTGCTGAGCTACGTGAGGATGCTCTGCTCCTTCGTAGACGTACAGGTTGCCGTACAATTGTCTTCCTAATCTGTTTTTAGGCAACATGCCTCGAACAGCTTTCTCGATCAAAATCGTAGATGATTTCGCCATCAACATTTTGGGAGTAGAGATTCTCTGTCCACCTGGATAACCGGTATGTCTAACATAGACTTTTTCATTCATCTTGTTTCCGGTTAATCTGATTTTGTCTGAGTTGATTACGATGACGTTGTCACCACAATCAACGTGAGGAGTGAAGCTTGGCTTGGTCTTACCCCTTAAAATTTTTGCTACCTCACTGGCCAATCTACCCAAAACTGCAGCTTGGGCGTCCACAACTACCCATTGCTTGTCTACAGTTGCGGCGTTGGCTGATTTGGTCTTATAGCTTAAAGTATCCACTGTGTAACTGTTTAATATTTAGCTTGTTAAATTTATTTCACCCCCAAAAAGGGACACAAAGATAGAAGTAATTTATTTTTCATGCAAAATATTTCAAACACTAAGTCCTAATTTTCATAGGCTTAGGTAGAAAATCCCGAATGGAATTTGGTTTTCTGTCCAATTTATTCGTCTGAATCGCTCAGGCGGTCTTTTCTAACTGATTGACCAATACCTGAAAATCTTTTGGATAGGGGGCAATTATCTTCAATTGTATCCCATCCAACCCTTCAAATTCAATCGAATACGCATGGAGAGAAACCCTTTGCATAATCGGTAATTCTTCTGTGTCCTTCTTGAGATTGAAGCGGCGCTTGAGCGATGAAAGAAACAAGGGATTGCCTCCATATAAAGTGTCTCCGCAAATCGGAGCTTTCAGATAAGCCAAGTGAACTCTGATTTGGTGCAATCTGCCTGTAATAGGCTTGCACTCGACCAGGGTATGGGCATAGTAAGTTTTCAACGTATTGAAAATTGTCTTTGCTGGCTTCCCTTCTTTACTGACTTTAGCAATTCCTTTGTTATTGGCTAAGAGATTTCGGTCTACCAGCACATTGCTGAATTCCTTGATCCCTTCCACCACTGCATGGTAGACTTTATCGACTTTTCTGCTTTCAAACTGCATGGCCAAATGCCTGTAGGCCTCGGGATTCTTGGCAATCACCAGACAACCTGAAGTTTCTTTATCCAATCGATGGCACAGTTGGGAATCGGGGGTGTGTGCCTTGGCTAAGTCAAGTATGTTCTGAGCCTCGTGTCTGTCGTCTAAGCTAGACAAATACGGGGGTTTGTTGATCACCAGGTAATCCGTGTTTTCAAACAAAATAAGTTTTTGAAAATCTATTTTTTTCATGGATTCTCCTGCCTCTTCAAAGAGTGCGCAAAAGTAGGGAATCAGAGAGTCGAAAAAAAATAAGGTTGAAAATTAGCTAGCAACCTTCGCTGAAAGAAAATTAATCAGGGAGCAATCGCCTTGTTTTGAATATTTCGAATTTTATTTGTTTTCTTCTTTCAATCTGATGCAGGAAAAAAATCTTCGGGATAGCCTTCGACTTGTTAATGTCACACGCTATGTGATGCCACTTCGCGAAGGAGGTTCTTTGCCTGCTTTGGCTGAGGCAGATGACGGATTCAATTATGTATTGAAGTTCAAAGGGGCCGGGCAAAGAGAAAAAGCCCTGATCGCAGAGTTGATCGGGGGAGAACTGGCAAGAAATCTGGGATTCAGAGTTCCGGAAATTGTGCTGGCCAATTTGGATGAGGCATTTGGAAGATCTGAAGGTGATGAGGAGATTCAGGATCTGCTCAAGAGCAGTCAAGGGTTGAATTTAGCACTACACTTCCTGTCAAAGGCAATGACATTCGATCCGGGAGCTTCCAAAGTAGATGACTATTTGGCTTCCAGAATTGTCTGGTTTGATGCCTGGATTACTAATGTGGACCGGACGTTTCGTAATACTAATTTACTGATTTGGAACAGAGAGGTTTGGTTGATTGATCATGGTGCTTCTTTTCTTTTTCACCATTCTTGGGAAAATTTCGAAAGGCACGCTTTAAGTCCATTTGCCTTCATAAAAGATCATGTTCTTTTACCCAGAGCAAGTCAGCTTGATCGAGTGGATGAGGAAATGAAAAATTCAATCACACCCGACATGATCAGAAATGTGCTTGATGAAGTACCGGAAGAGTGGCTACTTTCTTCCAGAGATGTAGAGGGCGCCGATAAGGCCCGGCAAGTATATGAGTCCTTTTTATTAAAAAGATTAGAATATTCCGAAGTGTTTTTAACTGAAGCCAAAAATGCAAGGGAAGCACTTATTTGAATATGCTTTGATCCGTCTTGTGCCAAGGGTGGAGCGGGAAGAGTTTGTCAATGTCGGAGCGGTTCTGTGCTGCAAGCGTCAGAATTACATTGCCTGTAAAATTCATCTTCCTGAAGGAAAGTTGCTTGCAATGGATGCGGAAGCGGATTTAAATCTTTTCTCTTGTTATTTGGATTCTTTTCAAAAAATCTGTGATGGTGAAAAAATGGGAAATCCGATTGCCTTTCAGGATGCCGCTTCAAGATTTAGGTGGTTGACTTCCATGAGGAGTTCGATGCTCCAAACTTCCCGGCCTCATTCAGGATTTTCAGAAAATCTCGAGCAGACATTGCTTAGTCTGTATGAGCAGTATGTGGCTTAAGAGTTGTTTTCCCTGATTCAATAAGCTCTCTTTCTTGTGTTTTTTTGTCCTTTTCCAATGGAAGGTAAAAGGTAAATATGGACCCTTTACTAACTGTTGAGCTCACGGATATCTTGCTTTTATGTCCTTCCAGGATATGTTTTACTATTGCCAAGCCAAGTCCTGTTCCACCTTTTTCTTTGGACCTGCTCTTTTCCACCCGGTAAAAACGCTCGAAAATTCGCTTCAAATCATCGGGAGGAATTCCATGTCCATTATCCTTTACATCTACCTGAATGGAGTTTTTATGAGATTTTAATGAAACTACCACCTCGCCTCCATTGTGATTATACTTCACAGCATTGAAAATCAGATTTTGGCAAACCCGGTAGATTTTCTGCCGATCTGCCGAGGTCAGATAATTTTTTTCAGGTTCAAACTCAAACTTAATCACGACGTCTCGCTTGGAGGCTTTATTTTCCAGCTCATCTATCACCTCAGTTAGTAAATCTTTCAGATCGAATACGGTGAAACTGAATTTGATCACTCCGCTTTCCATTTGATTTAGAGTCAATAAATCCTGGACAAGCACATCAAGTGAGTCAAGGCTTTTTGCAGCACGTTTCAGAAACTTCATCCGAACATGTTTATCATCAATAGCTCCATCCAAAAGGGTATGAATATATCCCTGTGCGGCAAAGATTGGGGTCTTTAACTCATGAGAAATATCTGCGATAAATTCTCTCCTGAATTCAGCTGTTTTTTTAAGCGAGTCAATTTCGGTCTGCCTTGCCAGCACATATGAATTAATCACCCTATTGATTTTACTAAGCGGAGAAATGGAGGATTTATAAGTTTTTTCAGTTATTCCGGATAGTTCCTTTTTCTGGATTTTCTCCAAAAGGGAATAGATGTTTCCTATTTCTTTGAAAACAAGAAATTCAAGTGTAATGGTAATAAGAATATAAGATACTGAAAAAGAAAGGCCTGCAGCTACAAACAGGATAGTTGGGGTGGATCCGGGTAATAAGGATAAAAATGCCGCGACCAGGAGGGAAATGGCTAAAGCGAGAATAAGAGAAATACCCCTGGAAGTTGCAAGCATGTTAGCCTAAGTCGAATTTATATCCCACGCCTTTTACAGTAGTGATGTAGTCTTCTCCGATTTTTTCTCTGACTTTCCGGATATGAACATCTACTGTTCGGGCCAACACAAAGACATCAGTTCCCCAAATATTCTGAAGAAGTTCATCTCTGCTGAAAACTATATTAGGGTTTTTGGCGAGGAAATACAATAATTCAAATTCCTTTTTGGGAAGTGTGATGGTCTTGCCATTCTTATCGATGGTATAACTTCCTCTGTCAATCAGAAGATCTTGCACTTTTATTTGAGAGACTTCTTGTTCTTTCTTGTTTTCCCTGCGGAATAAGGCAGCAATCCTGCTCATTAACGCTCTTGGTTTGATTGGCTTGGTGATGTAATCATCAGCTCCCACGTCAAAAGCAGCAACTTCGGAATATTCTTCCATTCTCGCAGTAAGGAAGATTATGAAGGAATTTTTCAACTCCGGAATTTGTCTTATCTGCAAGCAAGTCTCCACACCGTCTTGATTGGGCATCATGATGTCCAGGAGAATGACATCAGGCAAAAATTTTCCGGCTACTTTTACTGCTTTAATTCCATCTTCCGCAGTGGCGACATCATATCCTTCTTTCTGGAGGTTGTATTTGAGAATCTCTACAATATCCGGCTCATCGTCTACTACCAGGACTTTGATTTTTTGCTTTTCGCTCATGTAGATATTAGGTAATACTTGGTTTAAAATTAAACAATATTACAGGATTGAGACCAAATAAAAGCAGGCAATAAGTAAGAGTTATTCCCTTAAAGTGTCAAAAGATTTTGTTTCTTGATAGAATGTTAACTTAATATTAACCGAAAGTGAATTAATTGTTTCTGAGTCCTTTGGCTGATTTTATATCTAAATTCAATGATCCTAGAAACATGTTAGCCTTGATTTTTACCGGTATTTTGTTCTGATCCTTAGTAACCCATACTTTTACCGGAAAGTCACCTCTGAACAGTTTGTTTTTGGGAAGCTGGGGGGAAAAAATGTACGTGTCTTTCATTCCGAGTTCTGTTTCTATTAGCTCAGTTCCCTCGTAGATTAACTTTATGTTATAAATTTCTTTATCAAAGAAACCTTTTATGAGAATAGATTCTCCGGGGGTAAGATTTTTTAAATCCATAGATCGCAAAAAGTAAAATCCACTGACAATGTCTTGAACCTGGCTGGGTAGATTGTATTCCTTTACTTGTTTCAACGTTTTATTTTCCCGGTCATAAAGCTCCATTCTGGCCTTGCCTTTTTTCTGATCAAACAAAACGCGCTCATGTTTTCGGTAATTTCCCTCCTCAATATGACGGTATGCAAGAGATGGAAGCATTGATTCAATATCCAAATAGGTGCCCCAGTTGTCGTTTACCCTTCCAAAAATTGTTGCAGCACCTTTAGTTTTGCCAAAAATATCAATTTTATAGTGGGGTCTTTGGTCTTGATCATGAGGTCTTCTGGCAACTTGGAGTTTGGCATCTGCAAGTACAAGCCAGCCATAAGAGACCTCAAATTGTAATTCCTCACCATAGGTAAAAGCAGTATTTTGACCGTTCGTTTGGCCAAAAAGGTTAAAATGGATTAGGAAAATGAAGAAAGTAGCCGTAAGGTTGATTCGTTTCATAAATTATATTGACAATACCTGACGGAATGTTTGGGTTTCTACAATTATTACGAAAAATCGTGCCGAATAGCCATTAAAATTACGAATTTGGCCCTCTGAAACAATACAACTGTCCCCTTGGTAATGGCTCATTGTTTCTTTAATTTCACAGCCTATTGATTCCTTTAAACTATAACTCATGAGTATTAACGCAGAAAAATTGAAAGCCCTTCAACTTACGCTTGATAAGTTGGAAAAAACCTACGGAAAAGGTACGGTGATGAAACTGAGCGATAATAAAGTTGTCGATATCCCGGCAATTTCAACAGGATCTCTTGGGTTGGATATGGCTCTTGGCATTGGAGGGATTCCCCGAGGCAGAGTGATTGAAATCTATGGTCCGGAATCTTCAGGTAAAACGACTCTTTCAATGCATTGCATTGCGGAAGCGCAAAAAGCCGGAGGTATGGCAGCTTTCATCGATGCGGAACATGCATTTGATAAATTCTACGCTGAAAAACTCGGAATCGATACCACAAATCTTCTAATTTCTCAGCCCGATAACGGTGAGCAGGCACTCGAAATTGCCGAGCATTTGATCCGATCCGGAGCGATTGACATTATTGTTATTGACTCTGTAGCGGCCTTGGTTCCGAAAGGTGAGCTTGAAGGGGAAATGGGAGAAAGTAAAATGGGCCTTCAGGCAAGATTGATGTCCCAAGCACTTCGAAAACTAACCGGTGCCATCAATAAAAGTGGTTGTGCTTGTATTTTCATCAACCAGCTGAGAGAGAAAATAGGTGTGATGTTTGGAAATCCAGAGACTACTACTGGTGGAAATGCCTTAAAGTTCTACGCTTCAGTTCGTCTCGATATCCGTCGAATCGGCCAAATTAAAGAAGGAGCGGATAACATCCTTGGAAATAGAACAAAAGTAAAGGTGGTTAAAAACAAAGTTGCCCCGCCTTTCAAAGTTGTTGAGTTTGATATCATGTACGGCCAGGGAATCTCAAAAGTAGGTGAGATTATTGACTTGGGAGTTGAACTGGAAATCATCAAGAAAGCTGGTTCTTGGTTCTCATACAACGGCGAAAAATTAGGTCAGGGACGTGATTCAGTTAAAAATATTTTATTGGACAATCCTGAATTGATGGACGAATTAGAAGTTAAAATCAGAGCAGCTTCCGGTTTGCTTCCAACCCAGCCATCACCTTCTAAAAAAGACATGGAATAACTAACAAAAAATAAAAAGGGGGCTCTTCAATAGGAGGAGCCCCCTTTTTTTATGTCGCACGAATAGCTTCAACAGGATCTAGCCTGGCTGCCATTGTTGCAGGGACAATTCCGGAAACCACCCCAATTATTGAGGAAACGCCCAATCCAAGAATAATATTTTTGAAAGAAAGGGCTAATTCCAACGTGCCTAATTGAACAAAACTTAATGCGAATACCAACAAAATCCCGGTTGCACCCCCAATCAAACTCAGGAATATTGCTTCAAAAAGGAATTGGAAAAGAATGAAATAGTTTTTTGCTCCCAGTGATTTCTGGATGCCAATGATATTGGTTCTTTCTCTCACTGAAACAAACATGATGTTGGCAATTCCGAAGCCACCTACGAGGATCGAAAATCCCCCGATAACCCAACCTGCAACAGATATTACATCGAAAATTGCCCCAATTGAATTCTGAATAAATTCAGTTTTATTTAAAGCAAAGCTGTCGTCCTGAACTGGTTTAAGGCCTCTTTTTGCTCTCATCAAACCAGTCATTTCATTCTCAAGTGCAACTAATCCAATGTCATCTTCATTCCCTTTCGCAGCAATGATGGGTTCGATGCCGTTTTTTCCGGTGTAAAAAACCTTTGTAAATGCACCATATGGAATCAGGCAAGCTTCATCTTTGGAAGGCAAATCGAAAAGACCTTCACCTTCTTCCTCAAAAACGCCGACTACGATGAATTTCATTCCTTTGATCTTGATTTCCTTGCCAATCACTGATTGACCCGGGTACAAGGTGTTTGAAATCTTTTTGCCTATGATCGCCAGGTTTCTGGCTGCATTTACTTCAGATTCTGAAAAGTATCTGCCCTCTTCCAAAGCGACTTCGTAGACATCCTGATAAGTATAGGCCACTCCGGTAAGCTGCATTCCCTGATAAGCGTTGCTACCTGCCTTTACTATTGTATTTGCGGACGCAGAAATAGTGACACCTTCAGCAGAAGTTAGTCTTTCCTGCAAGAATTTATATTCTGAAAGTGTACCCGGAGGACGTTGAAAATATTTCCACCAAGGGTATTGTCCCGGAGGGCCCGTTGCAAATGGGAATCTATCAACTCGCATCACATTTGTCCCTAGAAAGGCAAAGGAAGATTTGATGTTGTTTTCAAGGGAGTCTACCAGGGTAAAGACGGCGATAATGGCGAAAATACCTACCGTAACACCTAATAAAGACAATATGGTACGAGTGAGATTTGATTTCAGAGCTGAAATTGCAAATCGAAAACTTTCCCAAGTGAGTTTGAAAAAGAGCATGATTTCAATAGTTGGTTAAAACAATTTGTTAAGTTAGCTGAAATTGGGCATTATTGTTTCTATCTTTGCATTTTTTAGAATAATTCTAAAGGAAAAAAATCAAGCTCAGACATCTAAAGCTTATCTATGAAATTATCAGATTTCAAATTTGACGTTCCAAAAAAATTAATTTCCCTTTATCCAACAGAAAATCGAGATGAATCCAGGCTCATGGTGCTAAACCGGAAGACTGGTCAAATCGAACACAAGGTATTTAAAGACATTGTTGAATACTTTGGAGAAGGGGATGTTTTCGTCACCAACGATACCAAAGTATTTCCTGCCCGACTTTATGGCAACAAGGAAAAAACAGGTGCAGAAATCGAAGTATTTCTCCTTCGTGAATTGAACGCGGAACTCAAACTATGGGATGTATTGGTAGATCCCGCAAGAAAAATCCGGGTAGGGAACAAACTCTATTTTGGCGATTCAGACCTTGTTGCAGAGGTGATTGACAATACCACTTCAAGAGGACGTACTATCCGTTTCTTATTTGACGGAACCCCGGAAGAATTCCATAAAACGATAGATTCACTCGGAGAAACCCCTCTATTGAAAGAGTTTATAGAAAGAAAAGTGGAGCCTGAAGATCGCGAAAGATATCAAACGGTATTTGCTAAGAACGTTGGTGCAGTCGCAGCACCAACTGCAGGCCTTCATTTTACTCCTCATTTGCTGAAAAGACTCGAGCTTCAGGGAGTTGATGTCGCTTCGATCACGCTTCACGTTGGTTTGGGTACTTTTAGGCAAGTCGACGTGGAAGATCTGACCAAGCATAAGATGGATTCCGAAAATTATGCGATTCCTGATAGAACTGTTGAGTTGGTCAACAAAGCTCTTGACAATAAAAAACGTGTAGTGGCAGTTGGTACTACTTCGTTGAAAACAGTCGAATCTTCTGTTACCGCAAACGGACGATTAAAAGCAAGTACAGGCTGGACAGATAAGTTTATTATTCCGCCCTACGACTTCAAAATTGCGAATACGCTGATCACTAACTTTCACTTGCCTGAGTCAACTTTGCTGATGACAACCGCTGCATTTGGAGGGTACGATCTGATCATGAAAGCATACAAAGAAGCGATCAAAGAAAAATATCGATTCTTCTCTTACGGAGATGCGATGTTGATTCTCTAAACTTTAAAAGCTTCCTTCGGGGAGCTTTTTTTATGTATTTTAGGCATGGATTAATATGTCAGAAATAGTATTAGCTGAGTTAAAAGCTACTTTTACCCAAAAGTGATCTAATGAATAAAGCAGCAATTTTGGTTGCGGGAGGGAAAGGTCTCCGAATGGGAGGGCCTGTCGCAAAGCAGTATTTACCGATTGCGGGCAAACCCGTTTTGATGCATACGCTTGCTGTATTTTTTAAAATTGACCCGCAAATTCATTTGATTTTAGTCCTTCCTGCTTCCGACTTTGAGTTCTGGAAATCCCTTTGCGAAGCAAATCAATTTGTCATCCCTCACAAGTTGGTTGCAGGGGGGAATACCCGGTTTCAATCTGTCAGAAATGGTTTGGAAGCCTTGCCATTCAGCTCAGGTTTAGTTGCCATTCACGATGGAGTGAGACCATTTGTGAAGCTTGAAGTAATTGAGAACAGCTTTGATGAGGCGGAAAATTCAGGCAGCGCCATTGCAGTCGTAAACTTGAAAGATTCCATCCGAAAAGTTACTGATGAAGGTAAATCGACTTTTCAGGAAAGGCAATATTTCCGATTGGTACAGACTCCTCAGACGTTTCAAATTGAAAAAATCAAGAAGGCTTTTGAGGTGACTGAACTCCCGCAATTTACCGATGATGCGACTGTATATGAGCATCAGGGCTGGCAGGTCTCTTTGATTCAGGGAAATCTGGAAAACATCAAAATCACGACTCCTGAGGACATGGAATACGCCGAATACCTTGCTTCGAAGCAAAAATCGAATCGGTAAAAATCCACACTGCATTTTCACCGACTTTTTCTGAAGCTTCACCGACTTTTGAGTTGGTTTGACCTAATGTCTATTTCCCTTCTTTTGGGCTTGCTATACTTTTGGTCATCAACATAAACAAAAACTCACATGGCACGGAAATTCAACTCAAACAGCAACGACGGAGGAATCGTATTTGGATTCATTGTTCTCGGAATCGGCATTTTGCTTCTACTAAAAAAATTAGGATTCTTTTTTCCGGACTGGCTTTTGACCTGGCCGATGATCCTGATTGTAATAGGAACTTTCACATTGATTAAGCATGAGTTCAAAAGCGTTTTTGGTGCTTTGCTGCTTGGTTTTGGATTGTTCTTCTTGTTCGAAAGGGAATTCAATTTTGATTTTGGATTGGATAGATACATACTTCCCATTGCTTTAATAGGTCTCGGGATTCACCTGATCTCCAAAAAGAGAAATGAACAAAACGTTCTTAAAACTATTCAGGAACAAATCAAATCGAGAAATAAGGATTTTCCGGCAGAACCAAAGGATCCAATTACAGGTGAACCAAAAACTTTGGGATCAATTTCAAATGTGACCGGGGCGACTTTTTCGGATCAATTGAATGTCGATGCGATCTTGAGCGGGGTCCAAAAAAGAGTACTCTCCAAGAATTTTCAAGGAGGAAAATTGACCGCGGCCTTTGGAGGGATTGATTTGGATCTGACTCAGGCAGATTTTAATGGGATGGTAAATCTTCAAATCGACGTGATTTTCGGAGGAATGAAACTGATTGTACCGCCACATTGGGACATTCGAACCGAAGTGACCAATATCGCAGCAGGAATTGAAGACAAACGCTTGTATCGTGAATCTGAAGTAGACCCTAACAAAGTCCTGGTAATTCGTGGAACGATCTTGTTTGGAGGTTTGGAAATCAAATCATTTTAACGAGATTCCAACTTAGTTAAAACTCACCTAAGCTTGTTTTCAAACGCCTTTTCCAACCCTTCGAAAGCAAAATGGATCATCCAGGGAGCCGGAATTATCTGGCTCCTTGGTTCGTTTTTGCTTCTCCTTTTTTACGAAATTGACTATTCCCTGGCATTGCCCGATGCAGCCATTTTCGCAGTCATTTTTTTGATTGGAGTCTTTGTTTTGGAGCAGATTTTTGGTTTTTATATTCCCAAGGGAGGATATTCCTGGCTTTTGCTGGTGCTTCCATTGTTGTTGAGTCTGGCCGGAGTATATGCTCATCGTTTCCTTCTTCAATGGGTTTTTGAAGATGAATTGGAATACATCGAGTTTCTGAAAGACCATATTTTTCTCCGTTGGGCTTTTCTTGCAATTGCTGAGATTTTTGTATCCATGATCGCAATAGTTGTTTCAAAACTGGAACAGCAAGAAGAAACTCGTAAGCGCGAAGCCCTGATGGCTGAGCTTTCCAGAGAAGCTGAACTTACTCAACTCAGACAGCAACTTCAGCCGCATTTCCTTTTCAATAGCCTTAATTCAATCAATGCGCTCGTAGTCTCACAACCCAAAAAAGCAAGGGAAATGGTTCTGCAGCTTTCGGAATTTCTTAGAGGAACAATACGAAAGGATCATCAGCAATGGTTGAGCCTCGAAGAAGAATTGAATTACTTGAAGATGTATCTTGAAATTGAGAAAGTTCGATTCGGGCATCGGCTTGAAGTTGATTTTGAGTTGGATGAGGAGACGAAGTCCATGTTGCTGCCTCAATTGCTTGTTCAGCCTCTCTTGGAAAATGCCATTAAGCATGGACTGTATGGCCTCACCGGGGAGGTGAAAATCACCCTTCAATCCCGAAAAGAATCAAATTATTTATTTCTGAAAATCACAAATCCTTTTGACCCGGAAGCGACGTCTCCCCAGGGTACAGGGTTCGGATTGTCCTCGATTGAGCGAAGACTTTTCTTACTTTTTGGAAGAAAAGACTTGCTAGAAACCAAGATCGAAAACCACACTTTTTCTGTTGAATTAAAAATACCACAACTCAAATGATCAAGACCATAATCATAGATGATGAGCCGTTGGCGGCAGAAATTGTCCGGGAATTTTTGGCTGAATTTCCTCAATTCAAAGTTCTGGAAGTTTGTCAGGACGGATTTCAAGGACTTAAAGCAATCCAGCATCATCAGCCGGACTTAATATTTCTGGATGTGCAAATGCCCAAGATTACAGGATTTGAAATGCTCGAACTTATTGATTCTCCTCCGTCCGTGATTTTTACAACTGCATTTGATCAATATGCTGTCAAGGCTTTTGATGCCATGGCAATAGATTATTTACTCAAACCTTTTTCGCAGGAAAGATTTTCGAAAGCAATTGAAAAATACCTTGCTCAGGTAAATGAACCCCAAGTTGAGGAGCGTGAAGGACTAAATCAATTGGCAGAAAAAAGAAACAGGCTGGTGGTACGGGTGAAAAATGAGATCAAAATCATTCCGATTCACGAAGTCACCTACTTTGAGGCGGAGGATGATTACATCTCTATCCATACTTCCGGGAGAAAATATCTGAAAAAGATGACGATGAAGTCACTGGAGGATGCAATGGATCCAGGGAAATTTGCGCGAGTTCATCGTTCATTCATGGTTAATCTTAATCAAATCACTCAAATTGAGCCATTTGAGCGGGATAGTTATATTTTGAAAATGCGCGATGGTGCTCAGGTGCCTGTCAGCAAAACCGGATATTCCCGTCTTCGCCAGGTTCTGGGGCTATAAAAAAAGCCCTGAATAATCAGGGCTTTGGTTTTAATATTCGTCTTCGTTGAAGAAGAAGTCATCTTTGGTAGGGTAATCCGGCCAAATCTCCTCGATGGTCTCGTAAGGCTCACCGTCATCCTCCAATTCCTGAAGGTTTTCTACTACTTCAAGTGGCGCACCGGATCGAATGGCATAATCAATCAATTCATCCTTGGTGGCTGGCCAGGGAGCGTCCTCAAGATAGGAAGCTAGTTCAAGTGTCCAGTACATAGTATTTGTTTTAAAGTTATTTCTGATTTTTTTAAGGCTTGCAAAATTATCTTTTTTTTGAAATATGTAAGGTGTACTGATTATTTAAAAGAAAGTTGCTTCAAAAGATAATTTTTTACATCAACTTTTCTCTTCAAACCAGACAGCTTTTTCTTCATCATAATCTCAAAATCTTCTGTTTGTACCCTGAAATTGTCCGTGTTATTCTGCATCGTATCCAATTCGCTCTGATCTCTGTGCAGTAAGTCCTTGAGAAGGGCTATCTTAAGTTCAATTTGCTCTGTATCCGACATTTCATTGAAGTCAGGGTATTTGCCATGAATCAATTTCTCCAGAAATGCTTTCTCAAAAACTATATCACTATAAAACTGAAAAGATCTTGCCGTCAAGGTAGCCTCTTTTGGCTTTCTGGGTGGCAGTTTTCTCCATTCTTCCTGGATTAGTTTCGCCTTATTGATCACATCGTAACTCGTCGGGACATTGACGAGCCTTTTTATATCCTCAGTCAGGGTCTCTATTTTCTTCATGAGCTCTCGGGGATGCATCTGCGGTCCCGGATTCAGGGTTCTCTTGTATCTTGAGAAAATCCGGTTGTTTAGCTTCGAAAATTCATCCCAAAGAGGCTGACGTTTTTCTGCAGGTACTTTGCCGGCTTCTTTCCATTGCTTCTGAATCTTTTTGCTGATGTCGAAAGCCATTTTAGAATCAGGCAAATCATGTGCCTCACGAGCCTGAAGAACCAAAGATTCGTAGATCTTGATATTCTCCTCAGCCTGAAGCGCCATACCTTCGAAGAAATGTCTTCTGGTTTCGAAGAAAGTCTGAACGGAATCGTTGAATCGAGTTTCAATCTCTTCGTGAAGTTCTTTCTCGACCGGACCGGTTTTGATCCAGCGAAGTTTTAATTCTTTGAAAAATTCCGTCGTTTCTTTCCAGTCAGTGTCATCCTTCATGGACTCTGCCTCATCAATCAGCGAATTTTTAACTTCCAGATTTTTAGATCTGTTTGACTGAATGATTTCATTCAAAAAAGCTTCCTGCTGATTAAGTTCCTCGATCAAAGGAATAAAATCACCCAAAGCGTCCGATTCGAAAAGTGATTCGCGGAGGTGTATTAGTTTCATCAGAAAAGAACCCTTGTTCTGATTTTCCTTAATGTCGTTTTTGAGTTTTTCTACTTTGCCTTTGATTTGCTCAAATCTCGCCTCAAAGTACTTTAGAGTGGAGGTTTCGTCTTCTTTTACTTCACCGATTTCCCTGTCAGCCTTCCCTAAAAATCCCCTCAAATAAACTTTCGTATTCTTTATATACCCATACGGATGGTCCATTGTTCTACAGTAGGTTAGGTGGTCGTTTTCAATTTTCCGCAAATTAATTAATTCAAAAGCACTTATCCTAAGAAAGGGGTTTTTTTGCCATATTTGCCGATTAAGTAAAATTTTAAGTAAAAGTTAACGCATGAGCTCAGAAAAAATCATCTTTTCGATGGCAGGGGTTTCCAAAATCTACCCTCCTCAGAAAAAAGTTCTCAAAGATATTTACCTCTCATTTTTTTATGGAGCCAAAATCGGTGTCCTCGGTCTCAACGGATCAGGGAAATCATCTTTGCTTCGAATCATCGCAGGAATAGACAAAGAATTCCAAGGCGAGGTGGTCTGGTCTCCTGGATACACGGTTGGAATGCTTGAGCAGGAACCCAAACTTGACCCGACCAAAACAGTCAAAGAAGTAGTAGAAGAGGCAGTTGCTGGTACAGTCAATCTGCTGAAGGAATTCGAAGAAATCAATGAAAAATTCATGGATCCGGCGCTGATGGATGATCCGGATGCGATGGATAAGCTCATTACCCGTCAGGGAGCGGTTCAGGAGAAGCTGGATGCGATCAATGCCTGGGAATTGGACGTGATGCTGGACAAAGCGATGGACGCGCTCAGACTTCCTCCAAGCGATGCGATTGTCGGTAAACTTTCAGGTGGTGAAAAACGCCGGGTTGCTCTTTGTCGGTTGTTGCTGCAGGAACCGGATGTTTTGCTTTTGGATGAACCTACCAACCACCTGGATGCGGAGTCTGTACAGTGGCTTGAGCAATATTTGCAGAATTACAAAGGAACTGTTATTGCGGTCACCCACGACAGATACTTCCTGGACAATGTCGCCGGATGGATTCTGGAGTTGGATCGTGGTGAAGGGATTCCTTGGAAAGGAAATTATTCTTCCTGGCTGGATCAGAAACAGCAACGATTGAAGCAAGAGGAAAAGACGGAATCGAAACGTCAAAAGACGCTGGAGCGAGAATTGGAATGGATCAGAATGTCTCCCAAAGCTCGTCAGTCGAAAGGTAAAGCCCGACTATCTGCCTACGATAAGTTGGTCGGTGAGGAGGCCAAAGAAAAAGAATCCAAACTGGAGTTATTCATTCCTCCGGGGCCAAGGTTGGGTGCCAAAGTGATCGAAGTCCATGGCGTTTCCAAAGCGTATGGAGATAAGTTGCTTTTTGAAAATCTTGACTTTTCACTTCCCCAAGGAGGTATAGTCGGTATTATCGGCCCAAATGGTGCAGGAAAAACTACTTTGTTCAAACTGATTACCGGACAGGAAAAGCCTGATGCAGGTAATTTCGAAGTAGGAGAGACGGTACAATTATCTTATGTGGATCAGGAACATGGTAGCCTGGATCCAAATAAGTCTGTCTATCAGATTATTTCCGGCGGAAATGAACTGATGAAACTGGGAAATAAAGAAGTCAATTCTCGTGCATACGTGAGTAAGTTCAATTTCGCAGGAGCAGATCAGGAGAAGAAAGTCGGTGTTCTCTCAGGTGGTGAGCGCAACCGAGTTCATCTCGCCATGATGCTGAAAGAAGGGGGCAACCTACTCCTACTGGATGAACCAACCAACGATTTGGATATTAATACCCTTCGTGCATTGGAGGAAGCCCTGGAAAACTTTGGCGGCTGTGCGGTAATCATCTCCCACGACAGATGGTTCCTGGATAGAATTTGCACGCATATTTTGGCTTTCGAGGGAGACTCTCAGGTGGTCTGGTTTGAGGGAAACTTCTCCGATTATGAGGAAAACAAGAAGAAAAGAATAGGCGATGTGACGCCTAAGAGAATCAGATATAAGAGTTTGAAGTAAGTATTTCGGCTGTTCTCCTTTTTGCGAGGAGGAACGACGAAGCAATCTCATGATTAAGCAGAAAACCACCGCTGAGCCTGTGAAACCAGTATTTGGCGGTGGTTTTTGCATTTCCTGAAAATCACTTCCGGGAATCAAGTTTTTGATATGCATTTTTCAAGTAAACCTTCACGGTTTTGAAAACCTCAAAGGTTGATCTGATCAGCGGAAACCTACTTTTTTTTCAGCTTCAGCACCGTAATCTCCGGCCAGATTCCTACCCGGCCGGGGAAGGCCAAAAA